>CADAER010000019.1 GCA_902787025.1 Oscillospiraceae bacterium
CCCGCGCCGCCGAGCGTGATGTTCGCGCAGTCATACGCAATCATCGGGCGCAGAACTTCACGGGTGTTGCCCTCAATGCCGAGAACGTCTTTGACTTTGTTGCCGACTTTTCCCATTGCCATCCCTCCAGATAAATAACATTATAATAATAACAGATAATAAATATAAGGTCAAGAAATATAAATATTTATTAAAATATAATTGTTACTGAGATTAGGGCTGCGAGACTGAAAAGATTTAAAACGTTACAATATTATCAGTAATAAGAATCGCCATATTATCTAACACCTAATTCCTAAACCCTACCCCCTGAATTCACAAACATTTTACAAATTATACTCCGAAAACTATTGACAAACCAAACAAACGGGAGTATAGTATGAATAAAGATTAGCACTCGACTGTTATGAGTGCTAACATTAGCACTCCCGATAAATTAACAAATAAGAAGGTGAGCCTGTGACAGCACTCAGCGATCGTAAAAAGTTAATATTGGCGGCTGTTGTCGAGCATTATATCAAAACAGGCGAGCCCATAGGTTCAAAGGAACTTATCGCCAACACAGGTCTTAATGTTTCATCCGCAACTGTCAGAAATGAGATGAGCGATCTTTCAGCGCAGGGCTATCTCGACCAGCCTCACACTTCGGCAGGCAGAGTTCCTTCCGATAAAGGCTACCGCTATTATATCGACAATCTTATGAAAAAACGCGAGATTGACGATGTCAGCAAGCGCATTATCGAGGCTGGCGTGGCTTCTGCGGCAGGGGATCCCGAAATGCTCATTGAGCACGCGAGAAATATTCTTGCCGAACTTACGCATTGCGCTTCCCTTTCCACCACTCCGGGCGGCGAATGCACGGTAATCAGACGCATCGAACTCGTTCCCGTCGGCGCACGGACGGCGATGATGGTCCTTCTCACATCCGACGGAATTCTTAAAAGCCGTCTCTGCAGATTGGATTCCGCGCTGGACTCAAAACTTGTCGAATCATTCTATAATGTAACCGAATCCGCGATAGTCGGCAGGCAGGCAAGTGAAATAAGTGTAGCGTCAATGCAGACAATAGCGGCTTCACTCGGCTCCGATTTAATGGCGATGTTCCCTATGCTCGCCGCCGTATGCGAACTGGCGCAGAGCACCGCGCAGACTCAGATAATGCTTGAAGGTCAGTCAAATCTTATTTCGGGCGGTTACAGCGACAACGCGCTTGAATTAATCAATTTCCTCAACAGAGAAGAAGCGCTTAACAGAATAATCAATAACTCCAAAAAGGATTTGACTGTTTTCGTGGGCGATGAGAATATCTACCGACAGCTTAAAAACTCGAGCGTGATTCTCTCGAAATACAGTGTGCGCGGGCAGGATGCCGGCTCAATCGGAATAATCGGTCCCACACGAATGGATTACGAAGCGATTATACCGGATATAAGATTCCTGACAAACCTTGTAGGCAAGCTTATTGAACAGGCTCTTGAGGAATAGAAAGGATAAGCTATGAAAGAAGAAAAAATGAACGGACAGCCGACTGAAAACGAAGAAGAAATCGTTAAAGAAGAGGCAGAAGCAACCGACAAAAAAGAAGAGAAAAAATCCGATAAAAAACAAAAATCAAAAAAAGATTCGTTAGCTGAAAAGGCTGAACAGCTTACAAAGCAGATTGAAGAACAAAAAGATTTGTATTTAAGACTCCGCGCCGAGTATGACAACTTCCGCAAACGCTCACAAAAAGAAAAAGAAGATGTTCACACAACAGCGAGAGCCGATGTAATCAAAAACATCTTACCCGTACTTGACAATTTCGAGCGCGCGGCGGGCAATACAGACGCAACTTTTGAAGATTACCGCAAGGGAATGGAAATGATATACAGCCAGTTCCTTGAGATTCTCGAAAAAACCGGAGTCGAATCCTTCGGCGAACCGGGCGACAAATTCGATCCGAATATGCACAACGCCGTTATGCATATCGAAAGTGAAGATTTCGGCGAAAACGAAATCGCTCAGGTCTTCCAGAAAGGTTATAAAATAGGCAATACCGTAGTGAGATTTGCAACCGTCCAGGTCGCAAACTGACACATAATCAATGTAAATAATTTCTTTTAAATAGGAGGAAAAAACAATGTCAAAAATTATAGGTATCGATTTGGGAACAACAAACTCTTGTGTAGCGGTTATTGAAGGCGGCGATCCCGTAGTTATCGCAAACGCTGAAGGCACAAGAACAACTCCGTCTGTAGTTGCATTCGGTAAAACAGGCGAAAGAATGGTAGGTCAGGTTGCAAAGCGCCAGGCTATCACCAACCCCGACAGAACAGTTTCATCAATCAAAAGACAGATGGGTTCGGATTACAAAGTAACCATCGACGGCAAAAAATACACCCCGCAGGAAATTTCCGCAATGATTCTTCAGAAGCTTAAGACCGACGCAGAAGCGTATATCGGCGAAAAGGTAACTGAGGCGGTTATCACCGTTCCCGCTTATTTCACCGACTCACAGCGTCAGGCAACCAAGGATGCGGGCAAAATCGCAGGCCTTGAAGTCAAGAGAATCATCAATGAGCCCACAGCCGCAGCACTCGCTTACGGTATTGACAAAGAAAACGACCAGAAAATTATGGTTTACGACCTCGGCGGCGGCACCTTCGATGTTTCGATTATCGAAATGGGCGACGGTGTTCAGGAAGTTCTCGCGACAGCAGGCAACAACCGCCTCGGCGGCGATGATTTCGACCAGAGAATAATCGACTGGATGGCAGATTCCTTCAAAGCGGAGCAGGGTATTGACCTTCGCGGCGACAAGATGGCCATGCAGAGACTTAAAGAAGAGGCTGAAAAAGCGAAGATTGAACTTTCCGGCGTAACTACCGCGAACATCAACCTTCCTTTCATTACAGCCGATGCAACAGGTCCCAAGCATCTTGAAATGACTCTTACCAGAGCAAAGTTCAACGAACTCACAGCAGACCTTGTTGAAGCAACAATGGGTCCCGTCCGTCAGGCTATGTCGGATTCAGGTCTCAGCGTTTCCGAAATCAACAAAGTTCTTATGGTCGGCGGTTCTTCAAGAATTCCCGCCGTTCAGGAAGCGGTCAAAAACTTCACCGGCAAAGATCCCTTCAAGGGCATCAACCCCGATGAGTGCGTTGCGGTCGGAGCGGCTCTCCAGGGCGGCGTTCTCGGCGGCGATGTTACAGGCCTCCTTCTTCTCGATGTTACCCCGCTTTCACTCGGTATTGAAACCATGGGCGGCATCAACACAAAGATTATTGACCGCAATACTACCATTCCCGTTAAGAAGAGCCAGATTTTCTCAACTGCCGCTGACAATCAGCCTTCGGTTGAAGTTCACGTTCTTCAGGGCGAAAGAGAATTTGCAAAGGATAACAAAACCCTCGGCGTATTCCACCTTGACGGTATCCTTCCCGCGCGCAGAGGCGTTCCTCAGATTGAAGTTACATTCGACATCGACGCGAACGGCATCGTTCATGTTTCCGCAAAAGACCTCGGCACAAACAAGGAGCAGTCAATCTCCATCACCGCGTCAAGCAATATGAGCAAGGAAGATATCGACAAGGCGGTCGCGGATGCAGAACGCTTTGCACAGGAAGACAAAGCCCGCCGTGAAGAAGTTGATATGCGCAACGAGGCCGACCAGATGGTTTATCAGTGTGAAAAACTGATGAGCGAAAACGGCGACAAGTTTGACGAAGCGGATAAATCATCCGTCAACGAAAAAGTTGAAGCGCTCAAAGAAGCTCTCAAGGGTGAGGACATCAACCTCATCAAATCACGCAAAGATGAACTTACTCAGAAATTCTACGAGATTTCCGAGAAGCTCTATAAGCAAAATGCTCCTCAGGGCGATCCCGGCGCAGCAGGCTTTGATCCCAATGCCGCGGCATACGGCGCAGGCAACGACCAGGGCTACACAGACGCGAGCTACACCGACGTTCCTCCCGAGGGCTGATAAATAAAACGCTGTAATATAAAAGCTGACCGCTGCTGATAAGCAACGGTCAGCAATATGCAGTTTATACAGCAAAGGAGCCGCAAATGGCAGATAACAAAAGAGATTACTACGAGGTGCTCGGCGTTCAGAAAGGCGCCTCGGATGATGAAATAAAAAAAGCATACAGACAGACCGCAAAGAAATATCACCCCGACCTGAATCCCGGTGACAAAGAAGCCGAGGCGAAGTTCAAAGAAGCCAACGAAGCCTATGAGGTCCTGTCCGATAAAGAAAAACGTGCCCGCTATGATCAGTATGGTCACGCAGGTGTTGATCCCAATTTCGGCGCAGGAGGATTCGGAGGCGGATTCGGCGGCGGAGCAGGGGGCTTTGATTTTGATTTGGGCGACCTGTTCGGCAGTTTCTTCGGCGGAGGTTTCGGCGGCGGAACAAGGCAGGCTAATCCGAATGCTCCCCGACGCGGCGAGGATTTACAGGCGAGAGTTACCATCTCGTTTGAAGAAGCGGCAAAAGGCTGCCGCCGTGAGGTGGATGTCCAGAAAATCGAAACCTGCCCCGATTGCGGCGGCACAGGCGCGCAGAAGGGCACATCCACGAATACCTGCCCCGATTGCGGCGGCCGCGGTCAGATAAATGTCTCTCAGCGCACACCGTTCGGCGTTATGTCAACATCCAAAACCTGTCCCAAATGTAACGGCAAGGGCAAGGTGATTGAGCATCCCTGCC
The DNA here is from genome assembly GCA_902787025.1 of Oscillospiraceae bacterium. Classification (GTDB taxonomy): domain Bacteria; phylum Bacillota; class Clostridia; order Oscillospirales; family Acutalibacteraceae; genus CAG-177. Next base: position 4,697 of record CADAER010000019.1, read on the forward strand.
AGAAGTGCCGGGGAACGGGCAGAATCAGACATTCCGTCAAAGTCAGTGTAAATGTTCCCGCGGGTATTGATGACAGGCAGGTGTTCTCCGTTCCGGGCGGAGGCAATTCGGGAATTAACGGCGGTCCCGCGGGCGACCTTAAAGTTGCCGTTTATGTAAGACCGCATCCTTATTTTGAACGCGACGGTTATAATGTATGGTATGACCTCAAAGTAAGCTTCACGCAGGCCGCTCTCGGTGATAAAATCCAGATACCCACGCTTGACGGCGATGTTAAATTCGATCTTCCCGCAGGCACACAGCCCGGCGAAGTGTTTATGATGAAAGGCAAGGGTATTCAGGCAGTCAACGGAAGAGGCAGAGGCGACCAGCTTGTCCGCGTAATTGTCAATATTCCCAAAACGCTCTCCGAAAACGAGAAACAATTGCTTATGCAACTCGAAACCTCGATGAAGGTCAAAAGAGGCGCTCCTGTCGGCTCAAACGATAAAAAGAGCAACATCCGCGACAAGTTTGAAAAACGAAAAAAATGAAGAGTATGAAAAAATACAGTTCAGTTGTGTTTGACCTTGACGGCACGCTTCTCAATACCATTGATGATTTGAGAGACAGTGTGAATTATATGCTTCGTCTCAACGGCTTTCCCGAAAGAACAACCAAAGAGGTCCTGACTTTTGTCGGTAACGGGATAGCGAAACTTGTTGAACTGAGTTTGCCGGAAAACTATGAAGCTGAAAAATTCAATAAATACCTCAACGAGTTCAGAGACCACTATTCCCTCAATTCAAAAAACAAAACCTGCCCTTATGAAGGAATCAACGACATCCTCTCATATTTAAAAGGCAGGGGAGTTAAAATCGCGGTTGTGTCAAATAAGGTTGATGACCAGACAAAAATCTTATGTAAAGAATATTTCGGCAACAATGTTGATTTCGCAGTGGGTCAGAAGCCCGGGGTTGAGAAAAAGCCCGCTCCCGACGGAGTGCTTGACGCTATTAAAAACCTCAACTGCCGGAAAGAAGATGCGGTTTATATAGGCGATTCGGAAGTCGATTTCGCAACCGCAAACAATTCCGGACTTGATTTCATCGGCGTGTCGTGGGGATACAGAGGCAGGCCGTTTCTTGAAAATCTCGGTGCGGAAACAATTGCGGACAATCCCGATGAGTTAAAAAAATACTTCATATAAAACAATTAAAGCCACGCTTTTCAGCGTGGCTTTTTGTCATATAATCAGACGGTCGCAAAATTGAATATTCTGATAAAATACCTGAAGAAATAGCCTACATTGATAAACATTTTTCCCAGTGAAGAGAAGAAATGCGTTGAGGTGTTTGCAATCTGTGTTGCGGTTGACGAAGTGCCGTAACCGGGAATTGAACCGTTATTGTCGTTTACTTCATCGTCGTTCGCGAATTTTTCAATTATGGGTGAAGCGATACCGAGAAGCACATATTCAATTGCGGTAACAGGTCCGAAAACCTTTGATGCAAGCTTTGTGAAACCGGTGCTTAAACCGTCAATTACGCCTATTTTATCAAGAATTGAATTCAATCCTGCGAGAACAACTTCATCGCCTACATCAGAAAGCGTGTCGCGAAGGATATAGTTTACTATGTCAAGGAACAGAGTTACTTCCGTGCTGTCAAGCGGGAAGTTTTCGCATCCTGCATAATGCCAGGCGACAAGCTCCGTCGCAAGATCCCAGCCGTCTTCATAATCGCTGTCAGGCATATTGATATTGTATTCCTTTGCCTTTTCCTGAAGACCGCCTTTGCCGTATAGCGGTGTGTCCAGCGTTTCACAAAGGCTTCCTACCGCAGTGCTGACAAGGTTATAAAACGGCTCGCCTTCTTCAATGCCGATTTTCTCCATTGTGAGACCGAGCTTTAATCTGTATTCAACACCTGCTTTAAGGAACTGTTTGGAATACTCGTTAAGTCCCTCGTTCATAAGTGAAATCTGTTCTTCTGTGTAGCCGCTTGTAGCCTGTGTGAGCGCATCGGTGTCGATTTTTTCTATTGTCTTCAATTCATATTTAATCTCTTTTTCGGAGAAACGGAAAACTCTGTATGCAAGAGGGAACATCGAAAGCGATGTCGTGCTGAAATCCGTAATTGTGTTGCCGAGAGCGCTTGTAAATGATGTAGCGTCGCTGCAGTGCTCGTGACCGGTAATAACAAACTTAATACCCGCGTCGGCGAATATTTCGGATGTGGTGTTATGGAAACGGACAATAAAATTATGGCTGATAATTCTCTGAAGCGGCATATGCTCGAGAATGTTATGGTGCATCATAAGTATGGGGTATCTGCCGTCATTATAAGCTTTCTCGGCGCAGTCCGTAACCCAGTTTATCTTTTCAAGAGTCATACCGTCTTCGGTGGATTTTGTTTCACTGCATGAATCAAGAGCGATAAGTCTGTATGTATCACCGAGATCAGCGGTGTATGAACAGGTTCCGTCAAGGGTGTCAATCGCCTCGTCATAGCCGAAGTTATGATAAATGCTCATAAAATCATCAAAACTAGTGTCGCCTTTATTAAGAGATGCGTCGTGGTTTCCGTTTATAACATATACCTGTTTTCCTGTTTCCTGCTCAAATTTTTCAAGCTTTGCGGCAACATCTTCGTGTTGCTGACGGTTGATTTTACCGTCGTCGGCAAGGTCTCCGCAAAGGAGAACAAAATCAATGTCATCATTTTCAGCGCACTGATTAAGAAATTCATCAATAATGAATCCGCTTTCATTTTCCATGGCGGCGCGTCTGTTCGCATACCAGAAAACCGGGTCGTCAAGAAGCTCGGGATTTGTTTCGGTAAGTTCCTCTTCGGGTTCGTTGTAGTGAAGGTCGGAGCCGGCAGCGAAACAAAGCTGTTCGGAGATATCAGCCTGCATACCTGAAACGGCAGCGGCTGTAATAAGGCCGAGAGAAAGGATTATGCTTACTATTCTCGGTATCATTATTCATCCTCCTTTACTTTGGTTTCGAAGCAGAGCCATCCTCCGCTTTCGTGGCGGTCGATTACCGTAAGACCGCAACGCTCAAACGCCGCAAGAACTTCATCCTCGCGCGGCAGAATAATTCCCGAAGTAATAAAAACCGCGCCAGGTTTCATATATTTTTTAACATCATCGCAGAGTTTAATGACGATATCTGCAACAATATTTGCAAGAATTATGTCATATTTTCCGCTGATTTTGTCTGTCAGATTGCCCTGAACATAATTAATCTGCGGGGGAGTAAATCCGTTGCCTTGCGCATTTTCAAAGGCTGTTTTGACCGCCAGAGCGTCAATATCCACGCCCTGCGCGCTTTCGCATCCCAAAAGCATAGCGGCAATTGACAGAATACCGCTGCCGCAGCCTACATCAAGGACGGTTTTGCCTTTGCCTGCGTATTCTTCAACAGTTTCAAGGCAGAGTCGTGTCGTGTCGTGTGTGCCGGAACCGAACGCAAGACCCGGCTCAAGGTGAAGCACGGCTCTTCCCTGTGCGTCGTATTCATCTTCCCATACGGGACGGATAAGCAGCTTATCACCGACAGGCATAGGTTTAAAATATTTTTTCCAGTTGTTTTCCCACTCGGAGTTTTTGCACAGTTTTTCGTCAATAACGAAATCTATGTTTTCCGCCGCGTATCGCTCTTCAAGAAAAGCGACCGCTTCCGCAGGATTCTCTTCGGGGGAAATATATATGTGAACAACTGCCTTGCTTCTGTCTTTCGCAAGCAGTTCTTCGTCAATAAGGTCAATATGAGCGATTTCGAGCGCTTCCTGTTCGAGACTGCTGTAATCCTCGATATAAATACCATAAGGCACCGCCATATTGGCAATGTCGCCGGCACGGTCTACATCGGCAGCAGGGACAGTTATTCTTATTTCCGTCCAGTCGCTCATATCCTTCTCCTGAAAGTTTATTCGTCCAGATTTGTTTTGTAATCGCTGTTTTTGCCGTGATTGTAAAGTTTGCGGTCGTCAAGTGACCACTGACGGCCTGTGAATTCGCCTTCCTTTTTCTGCGAGATTTCGTGCGACATTGTGTATATTCTCGCGTCCAGCAGGTCAAGCTCCGAAAGAATTTCCGCTTCAATAAACATCGGGTATTGAGCGGCGCCGAATTCGGGAACACCGTGATGCGAAATAAGCATATGCTCTATAAGAGTAAGCGTGTCTTCGCTTACGCCGAGCTTTGTGCCGATTCTGTCTATTTCTATGGCGCCCATAACAAGATGCCCGACAAGATTGCCGCGAACCGTGTAGTCGGTCGCAATTCCGATTTCCGAAGATTTGATTTCTTCGATTTTTGCAATGTCGTGAAGAATGATTCCGCTGTAAAGCAGGTCTTTGCAAACAAACGGATAAACCGAGCAAACGCCCTGGGCAAGTCTTAAAATCGAAAGTGTGTGAAGCAGAAGCCCGCATCTGACGGAATGATGAAGCTTAAGAGCGGCAGGCCAGTAAAGCAGTTTTTCTCTTTTCTCGTCAATAACAGCTTTGACAAGTTTTTTCAGTTCCTCGTCTTCAAATCCGTCAACAATGTTTTCGATATAATGAAGCATAACATCGCCGCCGAGCTCTGCGCTTTCAATGTAATCTTCAACTTTCACATTGTCGCTCTCAAGGACGGGTCTGATGCGGTCGATTTTGAACTGTTCAACGCCTTTGTAGGTGTTAACCGTTCCGCGGACCTTTACAAAGTCATTTTGTTCGTATTTAACATGAAGGTTGTCGGCGTCCCAGAATTTTGCGTTCATTTCACCGCTTTTGTCGCCTATCGTCATATCAAGAAAACTCGAACCGTTTGACGCGGTTTTTTTCTCGATGTTCTTTATAATGCAGAAGCCCTCAACAGCGCCGTTTTTGCCGCAGGAAGTGAAGTTCATAAACTGCTCCTTATAAAATAATTCATATTATTATAGCATTATATATATTAAAGTCAATGAAATTATTACAAATAATTACAAAGCCAAAAGAAGTTCTTAACTTATAATAAAATATGCAGATTTTATTATATAAATTATGTTCAAATTGACTATCTGCATTTTTGCAAAAAAGCATATTGACAAATCAAAATGAAGGTTTATAATAAAGAAAAACACTCAGGGCGGGGTGAAATTCCCCACCGGCGGTAAAGTCCGCGAGCCGCATAATGCGGTTGATACGGTGAAATTCCGTAACCGACGGTAAAGTCCGGATGAAAGAGTTTTGTTTTTGCATTATCGCCCCGACTGTATTTTTGCAGCCGGGGCTTTTATTTTCGGGAGGTTTCAATATGACAAAAACACAGAAGGGAATCTACAAAATCACATTGACCGCGATGCTTTCGGCTGTTGCGTTTGTGCTTATGTTTCTTGAGTTTTCCTTGCCCATCATTCCGTCATTTATAAAATTCGATATTTCCGATTTGCCCGCTCTTTTCGGAGCGTTCGCTTTCGGACCTCTTTACGGAGTTCTTATCGAGCTTATCAAAAACGTTCTTCATATTCTGATTAAAGGCACATCGAGCGCGTTTATCGGCGAACTCAGCAATTTTCTGCTCGGTTCAACTCTCTGCCTTGTCGCAGGGTTTATATATAAAAGCGGCAAAAGCAAAAAATCCGCAATTCTTGCCTGCTTTATCGGCGCGCTTGCGATGGGACTGCTCAGTCTGCCGATCAATTACTTCGCCGTCTATCCGGCTTATGTAAAATGTTACGGTCTTCCCCTCGACGCAATTATCGGAATGTATTGCGCGATTCTACCGAAGATTGCGGCAACTCCAACATCAAACTCGCTTTTTAACTGTCTTTTTGTATTCAATGTTCCGTTCACTTTTTTCAAGGGAATTGTTGACGCGGTAATCTGCATTATTGTTTACAAACCGCTTTCAAGATTTATCAAAGGCAAGATGTAATTGAAGAATAAAAAATCACTCCCCGATAAAACGGGGAGTTTTTCTTTTTTATACAAGTATTATCAGCGGTTGCTGATGTTTTCTTTTATGATATAAACCGGTCTGTTTTTACCCTGCATATATGTCTTCGCAAGGTATTCTCCGAGAACACCCATACAGGCAAGAATCGTTCCGCCGACAAAATAAATAACCGAAACGGAAATGTTTTTGCCTGTCGCCAGGGCAACAATAAACAGCGGCAGTGAAATGATTATGAAAAGTATTCCGAGCCAGAGCGGAATTCTCAACGGTCTTACCGTGAAAGATTCTATTCCGTCAACAGCGTATTTAAGAAGTTTTACAAAAGACCATTTTGATTCGCCGCTTGCTCTTTCGCTTACGGTGTAGGGGATGTATTCCGTATTATATCCTACCCAGGAAAAAATGCCTTTTGAAAAGCGGAAGTATTCCTTCATTCCCACAATGGAGTCAACCATAGGTCTGCGGAAAGTGCGGAAGTCACTCGCTCCGCTGAAAAACTCTGTGTCCGTAATAAGATTGACAACCTTATAAAAAGTGTCTTTGAAAAATGATATTTTCGCATCTTCATCGCGCTTGTCCTGATAGGCTGCGACACAGTCGATTTCGGGATTCACATCAAGTTTTTCAATCATATCAAGCACAACTGACGGGTGCTGCTGAAGATCGGCGTCAATTACGGTAACATATTCTCCGTCCGCGTTTTCAAGTCCCGCGAGCATAGCCGCTTCTTTTCCGAAATTTCTCGAAAAAGATATTATCTTGATTGCAACAGGTCCGGTGATAAGCTTTTTCAGAACCTGCAAAGTATTGTCGGTGCTGCCGTCGTTGACAAACACTATCTCATATTCAAAATCGTGCCCGTCGAAAGTGTCGGCAACCGCCTTGTAGAACGGAGCAATGTTTCCCTCTTCATTATAGCAGGGAACTACAAGTGAAAGTTTCATTTTTTTACCTCTCAGATGTTTGCTTCTTTTCTCAGAGTATCAACCATATCGGTATTTTCCCAGGTGACACCGAGGTCCGTTCTGCCCATATGACCGAGTGCAGCAACGCGTTTGTAGCCCGGTTTGCGGAGATCAAGCTTTTCGATAATCGAAGCGGGACGAAGGTCGAATACTTTTTTGATTATATCGGCAATTTCAGTGTCGGAAATTCTGCCTGTGCCGAATGTTTCAACAAATATCGAAACAGGCTCTTCAACGCCTATGGCATAAGCAACCTGAATTTCGCATCTGTCGGCAAGACCGGCGGCAACAATGTTTTTCGCAACATATCTTGCGGCGTAAGCGGCGCTTCGGTCAACCTTTGTCGGATCTTTACCGCTGAACGCTCCGCCACCGTGGCGTGAATATCCGCCGTAAGTGTCAACAATAATCTTTCTTCCGGTAAGTCCGCTGTCACCGTTGGGACCGCCTGTTACGAATCTGCCGGTGGGATTGATATGGAACACGGTTCTGTCATCAAGAAGATCCGAGGGAATAGTAGTCTTGATTACCTTCTCAATAATGTCTTTTCTTATCTGTTCAAGTTCAACATCGGCGCTGTGCTGTGATGAAATAACAACAGTATCAATGCGGACAGGTTTGTTGTTTTCATCGTATTCAACAGTAACCTGACTTTTACCGTCGGGTCGCAGATAGGGAAGAGTTCCGTTTTTACGAACCTCCGTAAGCTTTGCGCAGAGTTTATGAGCGAGAGAAATCGGCAGAGGCATAAGTTCGGGAGTCTCATTGCAGGCGTAGCCGAACATCATACCCTGGTCGCCGGCGCCGAGTCTGTCAACGCCCATTGCAATATCGCCGGACTGCTTGTCAAGAGCAGTCAGAACAGCGCAGGTGTTTCCGTCAAAGCCTTTTTCCGAGTTGTCATAGCCAATGTCGCAGATAACTTTTCGCGCAATGGCGGGAATATCGATATTGGCTTTTGTTGAAATCTCACCCATAATAAGAACTGTTCCCGTTGTGCAGCAGGTCTCGCAGGCAACTCTGCCCATCGGGTCCTGTTCGAGAATAGCGTCAAGAACCGCGTCTGAAATCTGGTCGCAGATTTTATCGGGATGACCGCAGGTCACTGATTCGGATGTAAAGAAATGATTTGCCATTTTAAGCACCTCCAAAAATAAAATAACCCGTGTCAAGGCGCGCTTAACACGGGAAAAAATCACCTTATCTCTCGGTTAAACCGCAGGATTTAGCACCTTGGAAAATACCAGGTTGCCGGGCGTCACAGGGCCTGTCCCTCAGCCACTCTTAATAAGGAAATATTCAATTCGATTTATTTTAGCCTAAGAACTTAAAAAAGTCAATAGCAAAACTTAAAATACTCTTACGGCTATTCTCAATCTGCCTTTCTTTGTTGTATAAATCTTACCGCAGAATATGAATCTGCCTTTTCCGCGCACCGAAACAAGATCGTTTTCATTGAGCGTTTGCGAAGGATTGAGACAGTTTGCGCTGTTTATAAAAATAAGTTTTTGCTCAAAAAGCTTCTGACTTTCACTTCTTGATAACTTATAAACAGCGGCGATAACGGCGTCACATCTCAGGCTCGCCGTAACGAATTCGCTCTCGTCAGGCAGTCTGATGCTGTCAACGGGAGGCGAGTCTACAACGGCGCAGGCGACAGTTGTGTGCCTGACGGATACGCAGTTTTCAACAATGTAGGGCGCTATTGTTTCAAGGCAGAAAAGGAATCCCGTATTCTCAAAAACAATAATATCTCCGAGCGTTTCGCGTTTTATTCCGAGAGCCATAAGCGAACCGAGGAAATCCCTGTGCGTGAGATTATCGGCAAATTTCTGCTGTAACGGCTCAATTTTAACACAACACACAGGAGGGGTATCGGAATAACCGCAGATGCTTTCATTGCCGAAACAGGCGATTTTACGCTCGGCGTTTTCATATCCGCCCCATAGCGTATATCCCTTTTCGGGCAATGTCTTCACGAGAATATCCTGTTGCGCGAGAGTCAGAAAATCCGAAAAAGCGTAACAGCCATTGCTGTATGACCTGTTATACAGTTCTTCAAATCTTTTCTTTAATTGTAATTCTTCATCCATTTATTGCTTCAATTTCTTCAATATTCATTTTTGTCAGAATGCCTTTTTCTGCTTTATAACATTCTTTTCCCAATCTGAAAATATGAATGTCATTTTTCAGATCGTCGGAAATTACTTTTCTGATATTTATATCGGGCAGTTCTTCCTTAATTCTGCGGACTTTTTCTTTTCTTATGCAGTTTTTACCGATAATAACACCGTCTTTGATATCTGCCTTTGTGGCGATTACCTTTTCAACTCCGTATTTTTCACATAGCGGTTTCACAAGATATTCGGGAGACGCAGAGCATACAAGAGTCGGAAAACCACGCGTTTCTTTTTCAAAAATCGGATATATCCTTTTTGTCTGCTTTTTCCAGAACTTTTCAACTAGTTTTTCGCCGTTGGCAAACCTCAGAAAAACAAAGCATTTGCCCTTGTATTTGTCGCCCGCTCCGAGAGCGTAAAGCGTGATACATACTATCTGGTAAGGAATCAGAAACCACAGAAGCGGATGGGTCAGCATTGAGTAAAACAGAAAAACCGTTTCGGAATCGTGCGGATAAACTGTTTTATCAAAGTCGTAGATGTCGTATTCCATTAAATAACTATCCTTGATTTTTCACCGTTGAGTCTGACACTTGTCTTTTTATTTCTGTAAACAATTTCAAAAGCGCCCGTGCCTTCGAGTTCACATTTTGTGAGTCTGCCGTTTTTCCATTCTATGTCGGCAATAACATTGCCTTTTGCGAGCAACCCCTTTACACTGCCGTTTTTCCAGGCTGAGGGGAGGGCAGGCAGAATAAAAATCTTTCCGTCTCTTGACTGCATAAGCATTTCAGCCACACCGCTGACAAAACCGAAATTACCGTCAATCTGGAACGGCGGATGAGCGTCAAACAGGTTTTCGTATGTTCCGCCGCCGTTTGTGTAGTTGAAGCCTACACTCTTTACGGGGCGCAACTGCATATTGATAAGTTTGAGTGCGTGATCGCCGTCGCGCAGTCTTGCCCAGAAATTAATTTTCCATCCGAGCGACCAGCCCGTGCCGTTGTCGCCTCTCAGGGCAAGCGTTTTCTTGCAAGCTTCGGCAAGTTCGGGCGTGTCGTCAACATTGATCAGATTTGCGGGATGCAGAGCGTAAAGGTGCGAAACGTGACGGTGATGCGGTTCGCTCTCCGGTCTTTCGGCATCCCACTCGAGCAGCTGACCTTTTTTACCTGTCATAAACGGAAGCATATTGTCAAGCGCTTCGGAAAGCGACGCGGCAAATCTTTTGTCCGTCCCGAGAACCTCGCTTGCCTTGATGCACGAAATGAACAAGTCCTTTATAATGGACATTGTCATAGTGGATGTTTTACCTATCGCGGCATCTTTTCCCTCATACACAAAACTGTTTTCGGGCGATGTTCCCGCGGGGTAAATAAGTTTCCCTTCACCGTTGTCGCACAACTGAGAGAGATAGAATTCAGCCGCCTTTTTCATAAGCGGATAAGCCGTGTTTTTAAGAAATTTTTTATCATTTGTGTATTCGTATTGTTCAAAAAGATGTCTGCAAAGCCAGCCCGATGAACCCGGCCAGAAGCTCCAGGTTGAGCAACCGGGAACGGGAGTGGCCATTCTCCAGATATCCACATTGTGATGACTTACAAATCCGGGAGCGTGATACCATTTTTCCGCAACTCTTGCGCCCGTTACACTGAGCTCTTCCATAAACCGTGAAAGCGGCTCATTTACTTCGGGCATACGGCACATAAGGACCGGCCAGTAATTCATTTCGGTATTGATATTAACCGTATAATTTGAGTGCCACGGGGGAGTCAGCTTGTCGTTCCATATACCTTGAAGCGTTGACGGCTGAGTGCCGGGGCGTGATGACGAAAAAGCAAGATACCGCCCGTAATTGAACATAAGAGTTACGAGCGAAAGGTCGCTTTTATCCGACTTGTATTTTTTGAGCCTGACATCGGTCGGAAGATCAGAATTGCCACCATTGCCGAGTTTAAGTTCCACTCTGCCGAAAAGTTCCGAATAATCTTTGAAATGGTTATTTTTGATTGTTTCGTAATCGGGAGCGCTTTCAAGTATTTCTTTGCAGGGCTTTTTGTATTCCTTACCGTCTGTAAACGGAGATTTGTCAAAACCGTTGAAGCTCGTTACACACGCGAATATTATCGTCGCGCTTGAAGCTTCGGATACTTTGATGCTGTTTTTCAGGCAGACAACTTTGCCGTCGCTTGAAACCTTGACACCTGCGCGGTAAAGAATGCCTCTTTTTTCGGGCTCATCGTAATAACACTGACGGTCCGATTCGTCATCGACATTGTTTTCAGACGGGCATTCGCCGTCAAGCCAGAGCATATCATCCTCGGTAAAAGAAGATGATTTTAATTTTGATTTCAACTTGATTTTAAAGTTAAGAACAGGCTTTGAAGCTGTCAGTTTGACCGCGATTATTTTATCTGGATATGAAGCGATATATTCTCTCCTGAATCTTACATTTCCGAGTTTGTATTCAATTCCCGCAACGCCGCTGTCAAGGTCGAGAAATCTTGAATAATCACAGAGTCTTCCGTTATTTATAAACTCAAATTCCATATCGCCGAGCGGCACATATGCCTGACTCCAGGTGCCGTGAAATCTTGTTTCGCAGATTTCCTGCGCCTCAAGAAATCTGCCTTGAGCCGCCAGCGCTCTTGCCTCGCAAAGCGCTTCATAAGTGCCATCAACATCGGCAGTATCTTTCGGATAACCGGTCCACAATTCATCGTGGTTGAGAGCAAGAACCTCTTTTTCAACTCCGCCGTAAATCATCGCGCCCAGAGTGCCGTTGCCTATCGGCAGACACTGAGTCCACGCCTGAGCCTCTTTTTTATACCATATATAACTGTCGGTGTTCATAGTATCTCTCCCTGTATTGTAGTTGATTCTAATATATCACAAAAAAACCGCCGTTTCAACAGAAAAACAGACGGAGAAACAAACTGTTCTCCGTCTGCGTTTTTTAATAATTGTATCCCAATTCAACAGCGTTTATATTCACGCCGAGAAGGTCCTGATGCTTTGCCGAAACAACCTTCGCCATCGCCTTGTCAATATTATCATGGGGAATGTCATCGCAATGCTTTATGATGTTGCCCATAATAATCATGTTTGCGAGCGTGCGGATTCCGTTATCGGAAGCCATCTTTGTTGCGGGAATGTAGAAAACTTCAACATCGTCTCTCTGAACCTTGCGCTCAATAAGCGTGCTGTCAACATAAATCTGACCGCCGGGAACAACATCGTTCTCGAACTTGTCAAGCGAGGGGAGATTCATCGCAACAAGAATGTCGGGGTTCGCAATGATGGGGGAACCTATCTGTGTGTCGCTGATAATAACGCTGCAGTTGCAGGTGCCGCCTCTCATTTCGGGACCGTAGGAGGGGAGCCAGCTGACTTCTTTGCCTTCGATAAGACCTTTGTATGCAAGGAATTTGCCGCTGAAAAGAATGCCCTGGCCGCCGAAGCCCGCGAGAAGAATTGATTTTGTCATATTATTCGCCCTCCCCGCTGTATCTGTCCTTATAAACGCCGAGCGGATAATAAGGAATCATATTCTCTTCAAGCCATTTGAGCGCCTTGTCGGGAGTGAGACCCCAGTTTGTGGGGCAGGTGGAAAGAACTTCTATAAGCGAGAAGCCCTTGCCCTCAACCTGATTCTTGAAAGCGTGTAAAATGGCTTTCTTTGCGTTCTTTACATTTTTTACATTGTTTACAGCAACTCTTTCAAGATATGAAGCGCCGTCAACATTTGAAAGAAGCTCGCAAACTTTTATAGGGTAACCGACGGTAGCTACATCTCTGCCGTAAGGCGATGTCTGCGTAATCTGACCGGGAAGAGAGGTGGGAGCCATCTGGCCGCCCGTCATACCGTAAATTGCGTTGTTTATGAAGATAACGGTGATATTTTCATTTCTTGCGGCGGCGTGAACCGTTTCGCAAGTGCCGATTGAAGCAAGGTCGCCGTCGCCCTGATATGTGAATACGATGTTGTTCGGATCGCTTCTCTTAACGCCTGTCGCGACAGCGGGAGCTCTGCCGTGAGCAGCCTCAATCATGTCGCAGTTGAAATAATCATAAGCCATAACGGAGCAGCCAACGGGGGCAATGCCTATTGTTCTGCCTTCAATACCGAGTTCGTCTATCGCCTCAGCGACAAGACGGTGAACAATACCGTGTGTGCAGCCGGGGCAGTAATGGAACGGAGCGTCCGTGAGGGCGTGAGGTTTGTCAAATACAACAGCCATTATTTGTCACCTCCGATTTTATCTGCTTCCACAATGGAGTCATAAACATTTTTAACCGTGGGAATCATACCGCCTACTCTGTTGCAGAGCATCACGGGTTTCGCGCAACGGGTAGCGAGTTCAATGTCTTCAATCATCTGACCCATTGAAAGTTCAACCGAGATAAACGCCTTGACCTTGTCCGCCGCCTCTTTGAGAGCGGCTTTCGGGAACGGCCAGAGGGTAATCGGTCTTATCATACCGGCTTTGATACCCGCCTTGCGCGCTTCGTCAATCGCGTTATGTGAAACTCTCGCGCCGATACCGAACGCAACAACGCATACATCCGCGTCTTCCATACGGTATGTGTCATAAAGAGCTTCTGTTTCTTCAATCTTTTTGTAACGCTCATAGCGCTTGAAGTTTTCAACCTCAAGCTGTTCGGGCTTCAGGAAAAGAGAGTTTACAATGTTGTGCGGTCTCTCCATCTTTGTTCCCGTTGTCGCCCAGGGCTTTTCATACTGAGTGATTTCACCCTGCTCAAGCAGAACGGGCTCCATCGTCTGACCCATTGTGCCGTCAGCGAGAATCATTGATGTCATTCTGTATTTGTCGGCAAGGTCAAATCCTTTAAATGTGAGGTTAACCATTTCCTGAACATTGCTCGGGGCAAGAACTATCATATGGAAGTCGCCGTGCCCCGCGCCTCTTGTCGCATGAAAATAGTCCGACTGTGAGGGCTGAATGCCGCCGAGACCGGGGCCGCCGCGCTGAACATTTACAACAAGGGCGGGAAGGTCGCAGCCGGCGAGATATGAAAGACCTTCGCTTTTGAGTGAGATTCCGGGGCTTGAACTTGATGTCATAACCCTTTTGCCTGTTGACGCAACGCCGAGAACCATATTGATTGCCGCTATTTCACTTTCAGCCTGAAGGAAGGTGCCGCCGATTTTGGGCATCTTCTTTGACATATAAGCTGCAACCTCAGTCTGAGGCGTAATGGGGTAGCCGAAGTAGTGACGGCAACCTGCCATAATGGCGGCTTCCGCGAGAGCTTCGTTACCCTTCATTAATACTTTTTCTGCCATTTCATTTTCCTCCGTTATTTCTCAACTTTGATTACGCAGTCGGGGCACATCGTTGCGCAGAACGCGCAGCCGATGCAGCTTTCCTGATCCGTAATACCTGCCGGGTGGTAACCCTTTGCGTTAATAACATCGTTTAAAATGGCTACAATATGTTTCGGGCAGGCATCGACACAAAGTCCGCAGCCCTTGCAGGTGTCAATTTTGAATGTTACTTTTGCCATTATCTGTCCTCCTGTAATTTCCACGACTGCATTACATACAGAGTTATGGGAAATACGTTTTCGATTTTACCGCTCAGTTCCGGAGCAATACGATTGTCAACGCATGTCATTTTAATCGGCAAACCCGATTTTGCGGAGATTTCTTCCGCATACTCAAGAGATGAAAGAACATTTTCCGCTGTTGTTTCATCGCCGAGATTTGAATTGTTGACTATTGCCGTAAATTTCATATTGCAAGCGGCTTCAATTTCATCCATTATTTCAAGAGTGCTTGCGCAATCTCGCGTGAGAGGCCTGAATTTGTTTATAACAAACAGCATCTCATAGTCATTTTCGCTCAGAATAGACGGCACGTATCTGCCGAGAGCGAGAGCGCCTCTGTCATCTCCGCCCACATCAATAACCGCGTGCAGACCGGGATTGTCAAGTATGGCGTAAGTCTCAGCGGGAAGAGCGGGCAGGTCAACATTGGAACTTGCGTATTCCGACGAGATAAGCTTTATTCCGTGCCTGTTCAGTGCCTTTTCGCCGTCTTTTGTGCGAAAATACGGGTTTACTATGTCAAGGTCGGCTATGCAGACATCGTCAAAACTGTTTTTCAAATGCATGGCGTAGTTTATGGCGATGTTTGTCTTGCCGCTGCCGTAGTGACCGCAGAAGAGGGTTACTCTTTTGTGGGTAAGATTCAGCATACCTTGTGAATCCAGCCGTATTTATCCTCGAGCTTGCCCCACTGGATGCCGGTGAGCTCGTCATAGAGCATCTGGGTAACTTCGCCGATCTTGCCGTTGCTGATTTCGAATTCGTCTTCCTTGTAGCTGAGCCAGCCGATCGGTGAGACGACGGCTGCTGTGCCGGTGCCCCATGCCTCTTCGAGAGTGCCCTGTCTCGCGGCGTCCTCAAGCTCGTCGATGGAGAGCAGACGCTCGGAAACGGTGTAGCCCTTGTCCCTGAGAAGCTCACAGCAGGATTTCCTGGTGATGCCGGGAAGGACGGAGCCGGTCAGCTTCGGGGTAACGATTTCGTCGCCGATCTTGAACATAACGTTCATTGAGCCGACCTCTTCGATATACTTTCTCTCAACGCCGTCAAGCCAGAGAACCTGGGTGAAGCCCTTCTCCTCTGCCTTCTGACCTGCGCGAAGGGAAGCCGCGTAGTTGCCGCCGCATTTTGCGTAGCCGGTGCCGCCTCTGACAGCTCTGACATCCTCTGCCTCAATGGCGATTTTAACGGGGTTGATGCCCTCTGCGTAGTAGGCGCCCGAGGGGGAGAGAATTACGACATACTTTGCGCTGTGAACGGCGTGAACGCCGAGATTCTCGTCGTTGCCGATCATAAAGGGTCTGATATAGAGCGAGGTGCCTTCGGAATGGGGAACCCAGTCCTTCTCAAGCTCAACGAGAGTGTCAAAAATCTTGAGAGCGAAATCCTCATCAATCTGGGGCAGGCAGAGACGCTCTGCGGAATTATTCATTCTTCTGATGTTTTCAATCGGACGGAAGAGGGCGATATCGCCGTTTACCGTTCTGTAAGCCTTGAGACCTTCAAAGATCTCGGTGCCGTAGTGGAGAACGCTTGCTGCGGGGTGAATCGGAAGATAGTCGAAAGGAACTATTCTTGCATCGTGCCAGCCCTGGTCTGCGGAGTAGTCCATTACGAACATGTGATCGGTAAATACCTTGCCGAAACCGAGTTTCGATTCATCTGCGGGCTTTGCTTTCGGAGCGGTTGTCTTTGTTACTTTGATGTTAAGCATATATTCTTACTCCTTTTAAATAAAATGCAATTAAAAAAACTTTTAATTTAAACTATATAATAAACCTATTAATTATAACGGTCAAGACTATTTTTTGCAGATTTGTTAAATTGTTGAAATAAACACCTTGCATTTTTCACGCACACTTGTTTTGGTGCAAAATGACAATGATTTTAAAAAAATATATCTTTTTTATTCTTTGAAATTCTGTTTACACTTTTGCATTTTGCCTTGAATGATCTGTTGAAATATGCTATGATTTCAGCAATATTTAATCAATAGTTCGCAGAGGTATGGAGCTATGAACGAGTTTGATATTTTAACAGAATATTATGAATCTTACGATGAAGAAGGCCGTTTGCTTTCAAAACACGGGAGCGTTGAATACATCACCACGCAAGAATATATTCACGACTGTGCAAAAGCCATAAACGCAAAAAGTATTCTCGAAGTCGGCGCGGGAACAGGTCGTTACAGTGTTCCGCTGGCGAAAGAGGGCTTTGATGTAACTGCCGTCGAGCTTGTTGAACATAACCTTGATATTCTGAGACAAAAGCTTGACGGAAGTGAAACGCTTACCTCGATTCAGGGTGATGCTCTTGATTTATCCCGCTTTGCCGACAACAGCTTTGATATGACGCTTCTGCTTGGTCCGATGTATCATATGTTTACGCTTGAGGATAAGAAAACAGCCCTTTCGGAGGCAGTGCGTGTCACCAAACAAGGCGGATATATCTTTGTTTCATATTGTATGAACGAACCGACTGTAATCGGTTACGGATTTAAGCAGAATAATATTCAAATGCTGCTTGAAGACAAAATGTTGACGGCAGACTGGCACTGCGTCAGCGAACCGAAAGAAATCTTTGAACTTTACCGCACAGAGGATATTGCGGCGCTCGATGAAACCGTGAATGTTATCCGCGAAAAGCTGATCGCAACCGATGGCGCAACAAATTATATGACGGAATGCATCGATGAAATGGATGATTTCACTTTTAAAAATTGGGTGGATTATCACATGTCAATCTGCGAGCGGCAGGATTTAATCGGCGCCTCGCATCAGACGCTGGATATTTTGAGAAAAAATTGACTTGAGGCTCAGAATAAAATGAATCATTTTGAATTCAGACAAATGAAAATTGAAAATATCCCCGTCTGTGTTGATGAACTGTTTGCGATATTGGCAGGCAATATGAGAGAAATTGAACCCACCGGAAATACTTATGAAGAAGATTTTGAAATCTGGCTGAAATACGCAGTGCCTGCCTGGCGTGAAGGAAAATGCAGTGTGATTCTGATTCTTGACGGTGATACTCTTTGCGGCTATTTTCAGTATTCCGTTAACGATACAACCTTCAGAATGGAAGACATACAGTTTAAACCGGAATATCACGGATGCGGTCTGTTTGTCGAACTGTATCGATATTTAATAACAATAATCCCCGCAGAAACAAAATATGTTGACGCTTACGCAAGTAAGAAAAACATAAAATCACAGGAGATACTGAAGCATCTCGGTCTGACTGTTACGGGCGAAAACAAAAACGGCAGGTCATATTATTTCAAAGGTGAATTTAAAAACCTGCTTGAACGATACTCCGAATAATAAATCATAAAGAAGGCGCTCCGTTCGGAGTGCCTTCTTTTAATGTCATATCAGAAATCTTTAAGCAGTTTTGCCATATTGTCCGCGAGGTCTCCCGGAAGTATAAACCTCGGTGAACGCTTTACGGAAAATCTGTCGACACAGAGCCCGTGCAGATACACCGCGCAGCAGGCGGCTGAAAATGTGCTCATTCCCTGAGCGAGAAGCGAAACAATCATTCCCGCGAGCAGGTCTCCGCTTCCGCCTCTTGACAGTCCGGAATTGCCCGTTGAATTGATATAGACCGGGCAGCCGGGCGCGCATACAACTGTGTTTGCCCCTTTCAGCACAACGGTAATGTTGTGTTCTTTCGCAAACAGTAAAGCCGTGCGAACGGGATTCTCCGTTATTTCCTCAACGCTTTTACCGCAGAGCCGACTCATCTCTCCCGGGTGCGGAGTAATGACTATATTACTGCTCGATTTGTCAAGAAGTTCGGGACTCTCCGCAACAATGTTAAGCCCGTCCGCGTCAAGAACAACGGGAACCTGAGAATTAAGCAGAAGAAGCTGTATAATCTGCTTTGTGCCTGTTGTTATACCGAGTCCGCAGCCTGCGAGAACCGCGGTCGCCTTCTGCATTTTTTCGCTTATTTCTTCATAAGCGTCCGCTGTCAGAAATCCTTTTTCGTCGCAGGGGAGAGGCAGCAGAAGCGGCTCTGTCAGTTTTGCCGAAACAGCATTGTATGCCGCGTCGGGAAACGCCGCCGTGACAAGACCCGCGCCCATTCTGCAAGCTCCTTTTGCCGCAAGCACGGCAGCGCCCTGCATCCGTTTGCTCCCGCAGATATTCAGCGCGTGACCGAAGGTGCCCTTGTGCGCGTCGGCGGGTCTTTCGGGAAGAATCTTCTTAACTTCGGTTTCGTCAATGAAGGATATTATATCAGAACCCGCGCCGATATGTTCGTCAGCGGTAATTCCTATGTCCGCAATCTCGATTTTTCCGCAATATTTTGCAGTGCTTTTCATAATGTGTGCGTTTTTCAGCGCCGAAATTGCAACTGTTAAAGTTGCCTTAACAGCTGTTCCGGTGATGGTCGCGTTGTCACAGTCAACACAGGCTGGAACATCTATGGAATAAATCTCTTTTCCGCTTTCGTTAAGCGCATAAATCAATCTCGCCGTTCTTTCGTCGGGAGCGCCCGTAAAGCCCGTTCCGAATATACACTCAACAAATATGTCGGCAAAATCAAGACTGTTTTTTATGTCGTCAATACTGTCGATGTAAAAGTCGGTGTCAATGCTGAATTTGTCAATCTGAGAATACATTTCAACCGCGTCTTCAACTTTCGGCTGACCGTTTACAAGCAGGATTTTTACTTTATATCCCGCCTGGGAAAGATGTCTCGCAATAACAAATCCGTCTCCGCCGTTTTTACCTTTTCCGCAAAGCACAAGCACATTGCACGGCTCGGTGTGTTTCATAATAATTGCGGCGCTTTCCCTGCCCGCTCTTTCCATAAGTTCAAGGTAGGTTATGCCTTCTCTCTCAACGCAGAGCGACTCAGCAATTCTCATCTGAGCCGATGTCAGAACATTCATATCAGCGCCTCCTTATTCCTTAAAAGCTATTACAACAGCCGTCGCGACGGTGTCTGTGTGAGTAACGCTTATATCAAATGACAGTCCGCTTTCGTCAACGATTTTTTTGGCGTCTCCGCTGAAAACCAGATAAGGCTTGCCTTTTTCATTATGCAGAGTTTCAACCTCGTTGAGGTTAAACCCGGTAACGCCCGTTCCAATCGCCTTTGAAAACGCCTCTTTCGCGCAGAAACACGCGGCGGCGCTCTGCGCGGCCATATTCTTTTCTTTAAGTTCGAAAAGCTCTTTTTCGCCGTATACCCGTTTGACAAAAGATTCCTTTTCAATTGATTTTTTTATTCTTTCAATTTCAACGCTGTCAATTCCGATTTTAAACTCCATAAAGCATACCTGTTTCATAAATTATTACATCGTATTTTACCACAATTAAAATGTAATTAAAAGATTTTTTTAAATATTACTTGCAAATAAATAATAATTGTGATAATATTCTCACAATATTGTTAAACGCAGAGAACGGGAGAGTAATCTTCAAACTGTGTTCAGAGAGAATGTGCCGGAGGCTGAAAGCACATTTACATTTGTTGAAGATGAAGTTCACCCGGGAGCGGTCCGGCTGAAAAAGCAGTAGGCTGTAACGGTTTGCCGCCGTTAAAGGCATCGAGTGCCCGCACAAGTGCGGGAATTTGGGTGGTATCGCGGAGATTTGTCTTCGTCCCTTTCGGGATGAGGGCTTTATTTTTTTGTATATTGATTCCGGAGGAATATTTATGTTTGAAAAAAGCGAATTAATCAGAAAAACTTTCAGGGAAAGAATCGAACAGGCGAGACAGCCTGCCGATCTCGAACAGATGAGAATCGATTATCTCGGCAAAAAAGGTCAGATTGCGGAACTTATGAACGAGCTTCGCAATGTTCCCAACGAGAAAAAGAAAGAAGCAGGCCAGCGCATAAACGAAATCAAGCAGGCTATCGAAGCTGAAATTCAGAAGAGAACCGCCGAACTTATCAAAGCGGAGGAACTCCGTCAGGTTCAGTCTGCCGAGGCTTATGACGAATCTATGCCGATAGGCATAAACGCAGGTTCCTATCATCCCATAACTCTCGTTCAGCGTGAGGTTGAGGAGATTTTCCGCACAATGGGTTTCGCCGTTGAGGATTATTATGAAATCACAGACGACTACAACTGCTTTGAAGCACTTAATATCCCCAAGCATCATCCCGCGAGAGATATGCAGGATACTTACTATTTAAGCACAGGTCAGCTTCTCAAAACCCAGACCTCCGCGGCGCAGAATATGATTCTTAAAAAGTATAAAAAAGACCTCGAAGCGGGTATGCCTCTGAGAGCCATATTCCCGGGCAGATGCTTCCGTAATGAGAAAATTGATGCCTGTCACGAAAATACCTTCTTCCAGATGGAAGGCATGATGGTTGACAAAGACATTTCAATTTCAAATCTTATCTATTTTATGAAAACAATGCTCTCCGAAGTCTTCCAGCAGGATATAACAGTCAGGCTCCGTCCCGGTTTCTTCCCCTTTGTTGAACCCGGTTTTGAACTTGATATTCAATGCCTTATCTGCGGCGGCGACGGTTGTCCCTCCTGCAAGAACAGCGGTTGGCTCGAACTCTGCCCCTGCGGAATGATTCATCCCAATGTTCTCTCCGAAGGCGGAATTGATCCCGAAAAATATACGGGCTTCGCGTTCGGCCTTGGTATGACAAGGCTTGCGATGATGAAATACGGTGTCAAGGATATCCGCGTATTCAACGGCTGCAATCTCAAATCTCTTTCGCAGTTCACCGACAAATCTTTCACCGTTCCCGAAGATAAGGAGGCGTAATCGATGTTTGTATCAATTAACTGGATTAAAGAATATGTTGACCTTTCGGGTCTTGATATTGAAAAACTCATAAGCAGTTTCACTCTCGCGACCGCCGAGGTTGAAGATATTTTCTACAAGGGCAAAGACATCGAAAATGTTGTTATCGGTCAGATTTTAACTGTCAAAGACCATCCCGAAAATGAAAAATTCAAAAAGCCGATTCACCTGCTTACCGTCGATG
>CADAER010000020.1 GCA_902787025.1 Oscillospiraceae bacterium
TATCCCGCCTATGTTGACGCGAACATTATGGCGGGCAACACAATAGTTCATCTCCCATCGGGCAGAGAAAACGGTTTCCTCCCCGAGCCCCCCGCGGAAGACAGCGGCATCGATGTCATCTATCTCTGCTCGCCCAACAATCCCACGGGCGCGGTGTTCAACCGCGGTCAGCTGAAAAAATGGGTTGATTTCGCGAACTCGACTCAGGCGGTCATTCTCTTTGACGCGGCTTATGAAGCGTTTATCGAGGAGGACGACATACCCCACAGCATATTCGAAATTCCGGGTGCAAAAACCTGCGCGGTCGAAATCTGCTCGCTCTCAAAAACAGCGGGCTTCACCGGCACAAGATGCGGCTACACCGTCCTGCCCAAAACGCTCGAGCGCGGCGGTATGAACTTAAACGCGATGTGGGTGCGCAACCGCACAACGAAAACCAACGGCATTTCATATATCCTTCAGCGCGGAGCTTCCGCCGTATTCACCGACGAAGGTCAGAAACAGATTCACGAAACGCTCGCGATTTACAAGCGCAACGCCAAGGTGGTCATGAGTGCGCTCAATGAAGCGGGCGTGTGGTTCACGGGCGGCAGAAACGCGCCGTATATCTGGGCGCAGTGCCCCGGCGGTATGGACAGCTGGGAGTTCTTCGATATGCTCCTCAACGAAATCCAGGTTGTCGCCACGCCCGGCGCGGGCTTCGGCGAATGCGGAAAACAGTATATCCGCTTCACAACCTTCGGCAACCCCGCCGACACTGAAGAGGCAAGCCGAAGAATAAAAGAAATGCTTAAATAATAACTGCTTTAATGGGTTTTCGCGGTAAAATGTAGCAAGAGAACTTTAACGAAGTCAGACGCGAAAAGGCTTTTGCAGGTTTATTCGCAAGATATTTCGGTTAAGCGGAATACGGCTGAAACATAATAAAATCAAGGGATTTGAGGTTTTGACTCAAATCCCTTTTCTTTTGTGTTTTATGTTTTCGTCTTTTCGTGAATTGCGTTCAAGTAAACATCAGCACAAGGAGAGCTCCGATGATGAGAATGTTTATGCAGTATCTTTCAATATATGCGCCCGCTATGCAGATGACGGTCGGGATGAACATAATAATTCTCACGAAAATGTTCGCGCCGCCTTCTTTTCCGTAAAGCCTTTCCTTGCAGAAAAGGGCATCATCAACCAGCGGAAAAAGGTTGCAGAGCATTGAAACTCCGATGTAGGTCACGATAATATAAACGGGGAAAAGAATATGGTGCGAGAAGTCAACCTTCAGGAGTGCAAGCGGAAGAATTCCGGCAAACGAGAGAACAACTCCGAACACAAAATGGAGTATTCCCGGAATAAAGGCTATCGCGACCGCTCCGCCTTTTTTCAGCGGGAAGGAGTGGTCGGTGTGACCTGACACTTCGTCCATACGGATATAGCCGTCGGATTCAATATAGCAGCCGCATATTTTCGCGACAATATGCTCGAGGAATCCTCTGAGATAAGCGCCGGGACAAGTCAGTATTTTGCAGATTATGTAAATTACCGTCATGCAAGATCACCTGCCCCTTCGGATAAAACCTGTTCGGCTGTTTTTTCGCCTGAAAGTATCGCTTTTGAATTCTCGGTCGCGATGGCGTCATAGCCCTTGAACGAGGCTAACAGATCATCAACATCGCTGTGGAATTCCGACATTCCGTCGCCGTGTTCCTTATACATCATTGTGCAGACATAAACCGTTTCGAGAAGAACGGAATTAAGCGATTCGGCGCTGCCGCCGGTGTAGAGATTATAAGCCATTGAATAAGCGTTGTATGCGCTTTCAAACGCGGCGGTGTAATCGTTTCTGTAAAGCGCGTTGAGAGCCTTCTGCCTGTGGAGTTCGGGAAGTCCGCTGCCGACCTTCATAGCCTGCTCGCAGTCGGAATCGGCCGTATCAATGTCGCCGAAGCGTCGGTCTATCATAATCTGCATAACGCTGTATTCGTCGTTTTTCTCGTTGTATTGCAGAAATTCATTTAATATATCGTTTGACGCTTCATAGTTTTCGTTGATGAAGGCTACCTTGAGTTTTGTGAAATAAGCCTCTGATTCGTTATGATTAAGCGCAAGTTCAGCATTGCACGCGTCAACACATTCTTTATATCTTCCGAGCTGGAAGTAAAGATTGCGGTAGCAGCCCAAATAATACCAGTCCTGCCCGGGACAGGTTTTTTCCATATTTTCAAGGTATTCGAGCTGTTTTTCGGGACCCGTCTGATTAAAGGAGACATCAACATAGCTTTCGGCGTAAAGCACCCAGAAAAGTTTGCCCTTGTCATCCTTGAATTTTTCTTTGAGCTCCCTGATTTTCGCGAGAGCCTCGTCGGTTTCCATCTCGCCCTCGTTGAGCGCTGTCGTGTATTTGCTGAACTCATCGTAAGCCGCTTTGTAATCCGCGTTTGCTTCATAGTAAGGCAGCATCTGCGGATCGGATTTTATATCTTCTTCGGAAAAATACTGCGAAAGGAAGTTATAAGCGTAATAAGGAACATAAAGCACGGCTATGGGCTCAGCCTCTTCCGCGCGGATTCTGTTGCCGACGGCGACAAGATCCATATTGAGGTCGGTGTTGAGTTCCTGCGCGAGATTGAAAGCGTCTTCATACGCGTCGTAGGCATCCTGCATACGGTTCTCTCTTACGGCGGCTCTGCCCTCGATTATTCTTTTCGCGGGGGCGTAATTGAGGTAAAGCATAAGAAGCGCGACCAGGGTCAGCACAACAACCAGGAAAGCGGCTATGAACGCAAAAACCGGAGGGCGTCTGTGCCTCATTGTGTTGAGGCAGGAGGAGCAGTAATCCTCGCCCTTGAGTTTGCGGTTTCTGCCGCAGACAATGCATATATTGTCTTCCGGCGTCTCAACGGGTGCCGGAGCGTTTTTTCTTTTTATTTTCGAGGAATTATCCTTAACTTCGGGTTCGGCGGTTTCATTGATGAGTTCGCCGTTTTCGGGAATATCGTTCAACCGTTATTCCTCCTTCCGTTTTATATTATTCATCCGTTTTCATATCGCGGTAATACTGCGTTTTGGGGTTGGGATGCTTGCGTGAAGCCCAGAGTTCATCAGCCACGGGCTGCCACTCCTTCGCGAATTTATCGCAGCGGCTGCAGAGTGTTTCGACATCTTCGGGGGCTTCGAGATTTGTTGATTTCGCTCCCGTTTCGGCGATAATCTTTCTTAAACACTGCGGATTTTCAAGCAGAGGGCACGGTCTGAGATGATTCTCATTGAACGGCTGATTGTGCCAGTAAGCCTGGAACAGCGGTTTGCGAAGCGCTTCGAGAATGGTGTCTGTATGGATGTTTGAATCCGCGTAATGAATGAACACGCAGGGTTCCATATCGCCCGCGGAGTTTATGTGGAAGTAGTTTCTGCCGCCCGCTATACAGCCGCCGACATACTCGCCGTCATCCTGGAAATCCATAATGAATATGGGCTTACCCGTTTCCGCATTACGCATTTTGCGAAGCCAGTTATACATAAATGTTCTCTGCTCCGGCGAAGGGATAAGACTCTCGACAGCGTCTTTTCCGACGGGCATATAGTTGAAATAAAGGGCGTATTTCGCGCCGTTCGCGATCATTTTATCAAGGAACTCATCCGATGTTACGGCATCGACATTCTGCGCCGTGTAGCAGACGGAAAGCCCGAAGAACAGACCGTTTTTGCGGAGAAGCTCCATAGCCTTCATGCTTCTCTCGTAACTGCCTTCGCCTCTGCGCGCGTCGTTTGTATGCTCGGTGCCTTCAACGCTCAAAGCGAGAGTAAGGTTGCCCACGCGTTTCATATCCTCACAGAATTTTTCATCAACAAATGAAGCGTTTGTGTATGCGAGGAAGCCGCAGTCGGGATTCTCTTCGCAGAGGGTCAGAATATCGTTCTTGCGGATAAGAGGCTCGCCGCCCGTAAACATATAGAAATGAGTGCCGAGTTCCGTTCCCTGCTTTACTATGCTGCGCATATCGTCGAGCGACAGATTGAATTTGTTGCCGTATTGCGCGGACCAGCAGCCTTTGCAGTTGAGGTTGCATGCGCTTGTGGGATCGAGCAGGATGATGAACGGGATATTGCACTTGTATTTTTCACGGTTTTCGCGGACTTTTTTCGTGCCGTCAATCGCCGCTCCGAGACCTACGGCGAGAAGCATCTTTTTGAGCGCGTCGTGGTCAAGGTCGTTTATGAGACCCATCGCAAAATTGTGCCAGACATTGTTTTTATCCGTCGCGGCCTTGCGGAAGGCGTCAAAATTCTTCTCCGGAAAACTGCCGTCGGCAAAACGCTCAACGAGATTGAGCATTTTGACAAAATTCTCTTCCGGAGATTTTTTTATGTATTTTAGAACTCCGTCAAGCGCCACGGAAGCAGCGGCGCGACGGGCTTTTTCCTTTGCAGTCATATCGATTCTCCTTGACCTGACTTATAAAAGCAGAATTATAGTAATTATATAACAACATAATTACTTTGTCAAATAAAAAAGGGCTGTCCGAAAACAGCCCAAATGCATATTCAATTGCGGTTTTTTATACGGTTTTGAGCAGTTCTTCGGCGAGTTCGTCGAGTTCAGCTTTAACCGCATCCGTTACTCTTGTTTTGATTGAAACGGTTTTGTCGAGGACGGTTATACCCTGCATTTTCTCGAGTTCCGCCTTCATTGTTTTTATCGCGGAAGGAGCCCAGCTTGTGTTTTCGACAAGGGCTACCGTTCTGTTTCTGAAGGTTTTTGTGATGAGGTGGTGCAGGTAGTCGCTCATGGGAGCGAAAACTCCCGCGTCATAGCTTGACGCCATAAGCACAAGGTGGCTGTGGCGGAAAGCGTCCTCAACACATTCGGCGATATCGTCTCTTGTGAGGTCGGCGAAAGCGACTCTCGGGCAGCCCTTGTTTTCAAGCGCTTCTTTCAGATATTCCGCCGCTTCGAGAGTATTGCCGTGAATTGACGCGCAGGCGATGAAAACGCCCCTGTCTTCGGGTTCATAAGCGGACCAGGTTTTATAGAGTTTCATTACCTCGGGGATTGTCTCGGACAGGACGGGACCGTGCAGCGGGCAGATGAAATCTATATCAAGATTTTCCGCTTTTTTAAGAAGATTCTCAACCTGCTTGCCGTATTTGCCGACTATGTTGAAGTAATACCTTCTCGCTTCGCAGCTCCAGCCCTCGTCGGCGTCAACTGTGCCGAATTTACCGAAAGCGTCCGCGGAGAAAAGAACCTTGTCTTTGCTGTCGTATGAGACCATAACCTCGGGCCAGTGAATCATCGGAGCCATATAAAAAGTGAGCGTGTGCGCGCCGAGACAAAGCGTGTCGCCCTCTTTTACGCTTTTTACTCTCGAAACGGGAGTGTCGCAGAAATTCGGGAACATACGGAGAGCGCCGTCGGAGCAGACTATCTGCAAACCGTGGTATTTTTCGCAAAGAGCGTCAATGCCGGCGGAGTGGTCGGGCTCAAGGTGGTGAACGATGAGATAGTCGGGAGTTCTGCCGTCAAGGGCCGCCTCGAGATTTGCGAACCAGCGGTCAACCGCGATTTTATCCGCAGTATCCATAACGGCGACTTTCTCATCAAGAATGAGGTATGAGTTGTATGCCATACCGTTTTCAAGCATATACTGGCCTTCGAAAAGGTCAACATCATAGTCGTTTACGCCTATGTATCTGATGTCGTCTGTGATTCTGACTTCCATAATATACCTCCGGAAAATGTTATGGTGATATTATACAACCAAGTGAAGGTTAAATCAACAGTTAATTGCGGTTTTCGTAAGCGGGGATGATGCCTCATCCGATGGCTTCACCGTTTTCGCCACACCCGTCTCGCTCATTTCATTAGCAAGCCACCTCCCCCAAAGGAGGAGGCTATGTTATGGAAAAAATGCAATTAAAAGCGGCGGGGTGGCTGCCCCGCCGTCTTTCTGTTTTTTGCGGGCGAATGGTTCCGCCCATACGGTTGATGTTTTATCAGCAAACGCTGCTGAGGAGGTCGGCTATCGCTTTGCCGAGGATTTTCTCAATGAGGTCGGCGAAGAACGCCTTGAGGCGGTCGAAGAAGCCGTTTTTGACTGTAACTTTCTGCTCTTCGCTTTCGGAAACAACATTGCCGTCTTTGTCGATGACCTTTGCCTGAATGGTGTAGTCTTCGGTCGGGTTTTCGACTGTGTAGCTCTCGCCCGTGCCGACATCCTCACCGTTTACGAACCAGTGAACCTCCGCGCCGTCGGGAAGGTCGCTTGTGTCAACCGTGAAGGTCTGGTCTTCCTTGTAGCCGGTTTCAGTCTGTTCTTCAATGTTTTCGATTTCTATTGAGTTTATAATCTCATAAACGGGTTTGATTGTAGTGTCATTTGCGCCGAGGGTGTATTCCTCCCACTTGCCTGTGTAACCCTCTTTTTCGGGAACGGCGGGTTCGTCGAGCTTTTCGGTTTCAACGGTGAATTTAACCGCTTTCACTGTTTCGCCGTTTTCGTCAACGAAGGTTGCGGTGTATTCAATCGCCGTAAATTTGCCGTTGATTGTAACATCCTGAGCGGGCATTGTTGCGGGGATTTCGTCAACCCATGCAAAGATATAGCCCTCTTTTGCCGGGTCCGCGGGCTTTTCAACCGGCGAACCGTAGTTGTAGCTCACAACAGTTTTTTCGCCGTCAACAATAAATGTGATTGTGTGAATGTTTTCGCCAATCGCGGCGCTTACAGTTTGCGCTTCGACATCGTTGTAATTCTCATTACCCGTAACTCTGTAATAAACGGTATAACCGCCTTCTTCCGCCGCCCTGGGAATATCGGGCGAATAATCCTCGCCGTCGAGCGAATACTCGAGCGTTCCGCCGGTTGTTTTGCCGGGAGTTACAAGCTCTTTCATGCTGCCGTCGCATTTAAGCCCTTCAACGGGAACAGGCGCGGTTACCTCGGGATCCGCTTTTTCTATTGTGAAGAACAGGGTGTAAGTCAGCGAGTGATAATAATTGCCCATTCCCTCAATATCAATTACAGCCGCCGGCAGTTTTTCATCATCAGTTTCTTCCGGGTCGGAGGCGTTGACATTGTTCTTCCACTCTATATGAAGAATCCTGTAATCCACGCCTTCAACAAGTTCTTTATTGATAAGTGTATCTTTAAGGAATGCGAGTTCCGGCTCTTTTTCGGTGCCGTCATAGGTGAAGGAAGTGTTTTCAAGTCCTGCTTCCGAAACATGCCAGATAAGGCGCGGGGTTACTGTAAACTCTTTTTCCATTCGCTTGTGACCCGAAGCGGTAAAGGTTACTACTGCCTTGTATTCGCCGACATCGACCGGGGCGACAGGCACCGAACTCCAAGCCGGTTCACCTGTCTTTGCATAATAAGAAACCCTGTAATCGGTGTCCGGATTAAGAATTTCGAAATACTTTGTAATAATATTTCCACCGAAGCTGATTGTCATTCTGTATTTTCCCGGGAGTGTCGGGAAATCATATGTGTCTGTGCCCCAGCCGGAACCGTTATAAGCGGAATATGTTGCATCCCCGCCTTCGGGAAAGGAGATGTCGCCGATGGCAACACACGGACTGTGCCCGCTGCCGTCGTATGCGTATGAATCCGCACCGCTCCATGTTACGGAAACCTCCGCTTTCGCAGGCCAGTCGGACGGAAGAATTTGGCTCGGGTCGGTTTCGGGTGTTCCGTCCGCTTTCTTATTGAAGCCCTTTAATTGCGGATAATACCAGTAGTATTTGCCGCTTGCCTCATCGGCACCGTCGTCTTTTGGGAGCCATGGAGATTCAGCATCATCATAATTGAAATACATAGGATGGATGTCGATGTCTTCATGATCATAACAAATGGCATTTCTGCCTGTCATCTGCGCGGTGGTAAGGCCTTTTACTTTGTTATCTTCAGTGTCAATATCAGCGCCGCTTACCGCGCCGATATTTCCGCATACGGATTTGTCATAATAGCAGTTGTCAACTTTTTTAATTCCGTCGGGGCTGCCGCTGTCTCCGGCCACGCCGCCGACATTCCCATTCCCGGAAACATCGCCCGTGTTGTAACAGTTTGTGACTGTGCCGCCGTTATTTAATCCGACCACGCCGCCGACATAATCACTGCCGGAAACATCGCCTGTATTATAGCAGCTCTGAACGGTGCCGCCGTTATTATATCCGACCACGCCGCCGGCACAATCACTGCCGGAAACATTACTTGTATTATAGCAGTTCTGAACTGTGCCGCCGTTATTATATCCGACCACGCCGCCGGCATAACTCCCGCCGTTTATGTTTCCGCCTTCAAGGCCGACATTTTTTACATTGCCTTTGGCAGTATCTGATTTGGCATCGACATAGCCGAAAAGGCCGGCATATTCTGCCGATGAATCATTACAAGTCAGCCCTGTAATGACATGACCATCGCCGTCAAATGTGCCGATGAATGCGGCGTCGAAAGTAACTTTACCTGTTTCGTCGTGTTCACAATAACCGATGGGGGTCCAGTCTTTTGCGACGGTTCCGTCTTCGTTTATGAATTCTATGTCATTCATCAGCTTCGCGCAGGCGGAGTTATTCTCTTTATTTACAATGGAAGCGAAATCTTTGAGCTGTGCGTAGGTTTCAATCTCATACGGGTTATCTGCCGTGTTGCCGTTCTGACTCAGTATGTGCGCGGGCCAGTCCGCGACAACGCCGGTGTTGTCATATTCAAACCCTCTGAGATGGGGGTAATACTCGCCGAATATGTCGGGCTTCCTGACAAGCCAGGTATCACTTGAAAAACCGGGCATGTTAGATACATAGCCGCTGTCACCGTCAGTATATGTGCCCGCGGTCATTGCCTCTGTTGTGAGACCTTTGACTGTGGCGATTTCAGAGTTACCTATTGCTTTCCAGTTGTTATCTTCACTTGCTCCGTCAATTTTTACAGCAGTTTTGTCATAATAACTGTTTATCACCGAGCCGCTGTAATAACGTCCGACCACGCCGCCGGCATAATTCATGCCGAAAACACTGCCTGTGTTATAACAGTTTTCAACCGAACTTCTGCCTGCATTATCTCCGACCACGCCGCCGACATAGTCACCGCCGGAAACAGTGCCCGTGTTATAACTGTTTTCAACCGAACTGTTTTCAGAATTTTCTCCGACCACGCCGCCGATGAATCTACCACTGCCGGAAACATCGCCCGTGTTATAGCAGCCCGTTACCATGCCGTAATTTCTTCCTGCAACACCGCCGACGTTATATGCTCCGGTAATACTGCCGCCTTCAAGACCGACATTCATGACTTTACCGCCTTCGCCGACAACACCGAAAAGGCCGGCATAATCCTGACCCGGGTTGTTGAAAGTCAGCCCGGTTATTTTATGGCCGAGGCCGTCAAATGTGCCGGCGTATTGTTTGTCATTGTTACCGATGGGTGTCCAGTCGTTCGCCTCAGCCGAAGCGGAGGCGTCGATATCCTTCATCAGCTTCGCGCAGGCGGAGGAGTTTTGTGTTTCGCCGCTTTCGCCGTTGACAATGTCGGCAAACTTCTTAAGCCCCGCGTAATTTGAAATCTCATAGCGGTTATCCGCCTCGTTGAACTCAATGCCGTCACCATCCGCCGACACGCTCACGCCCCCGACACTCACCGTGCCGAGCACGAGCATCAGAGAAAGCAAAAGAGATATAACGCGTTTTGATGTTTTCATAAATACCTCCGATAATAAAAAATCAGACTGATAGTTTTTACGATTAAAACTAATTTTTTTTAATGCCTTCACTTATATAGATACATGAGAATTGAAAAATCCCACGTTTTTTGAAAAAATTTTTTATAAAAATCAAAAAAGGTGAAATTCAACGCTCCGGGCGCTGTTGTTTGATTATTATTCTGCCGATGCTTTTCTGATATACCGCTTGAAAAACGCGACAGCGGGACCTATTGAAGAAACCGGAATTCTTTCATTTGTCGCGTGAGCGCAGAGCATAAGCTCAATTCCTGCCGTAAACGGAGAAAACCTGTAAATATTTTCGCAAATCGGCTCATAGGTGCAGGCATCAGTGCCGCACATAACGAGGTAAGGGGCGACTATGTTATCTTTACTCTCCCGAAGGCATAGCTCCTCAATTATTTTATATGCCCTTGAATCCGTGGGAGAAACGGCGGACGCCTCTTTTTTCATCAGACATTTTATTTCCGTATCGCTGTTTTTAACGCACCTGCGTATATGGTTAATCACATCATCCGACGACACGCCCGGCATCATACGGAAATTTACGGTGGCAGTCGCTTTCTGCGGTAGCACATTTGCCGCTGGGCTTCCGGAGAGCATTGTTACCGCGGTTGTGGTTCTCATCATACTCGCGGAAAGAGGAATCTCTTTCATTGCCGCTTTCAGGACTGGTTTCAGCGCGGGGATGTTGCAGGTTAAAAGGCGCACGGGATAAGTGCAGTTTCTGCCGAGGTTTTTTATCATATCCATAAGAAACGGCAGCATTTCCGCTTTGAACTGTTTGTTTTCAAGGTTTTTTATTATATCCGCAAGTTCGCCTGCCGCGGAATGTTTCGGAGGCTGTGACGAATGACCGCCCTTTGCGTTTACGCTTATTTCAATATCCGCATATCCCTTTTCGGCAATTCCGACGCCGCACAGACATTTGTTATTCATTACTCCCTTGACATCAACGGGAATCATCGCGCCGCCTTCGTCTATGACGCAGTCAAGGTGAATTCCTCTCGCCTTCAGCGTTTCCATCATTGACTTCGCGCCGCCCGAGTCGCTCATTGACACTTCCTCATCCTGAGCGAAAAGAAGATAAACATCCCTCTCCGGCTCAAAGCCCTCTTCAAGAAGGGACTCAACGGCTTCCATTACGCCCATCAGATGGTTTTTCATATCAAGGGCGCCCCTGCCCCAGATGAACTCGCCGTCATTGAAGCCGCTGAAGGGCTCGTGAGTCCAGTCGGATTCCGTTCCCTCGGAT
This sequence comes from Oscillospiraceae bacterium, assembly GCA_902787025.1. Taxonomy (GTDB): domain Bacteria; phylum Bacillota; class Clostridia; order Oscillospirales; family Acutalibacteraceae; genus CAG-177. The sequence continues at coordinate 10,961 of CADAER010000020.1, forward strand.
ATCGGGACAACATCCTGATGCGAGAGAAGTGCAATCGGGTCGAGGTCGCTTCTTCTGCCTTTCCAGCGGTAAATGATGTTCGCTTCCTCAATTATTACTTTTTCAAGCTTTTCGCGGATAAGCGGAAATGTTTCATCAAGAAAATCGTGAAACAGGTCAAACTGCGAAAAATCCATATTTTCTTTTTCGGGGTAGCTGACAGTGGGGATTGAGATTGCTCTGCTTAAATGCTCGCACACTTTTTCAACATCGATGTTTTCATCCGGCAACGCGTCTGCGGCTGTTTTTTCAGGTGTGAATCTTGCGGCTCTGACCGCGTTTATAACGGAAAGCGCGCCCGACGCGCCGATTATTGAGTATTTAACTGCTTTTTTCATTTCAAGCTCTTCCTTTTCAGTGAGACCATTTCCTGTCGGGATAGACGGAACAGTCAATTGACTCGCGGTCGATTACTTTGCAGGGTTCGTTTATTCTGAATGTGTAGATATTTTTGTAATCCGTGTTGGCGGCAATTTTCAGCGTGCCTTCGCCTGTGTTGTAAACGGCGCTCCACAAAGCGATAATACTCCACGGATATTTGTCGTGCTTATAGTCCAGTTTCACATAGGAAAGCAGATCCATCGCCTCAATCTCCGTTAGAACACCGTTTTTGTCTCTCAGCACGCTTTTGACGGCTTCGGCGCGGTCCTCGCCGTGCTGTTCGATTTTATATGAACCGATATCCTTTGTCAGGCTGAAATTGGCGGCATACTGCTGTTCAAGGTCGTCATCCTCATAAACGGAACCCGTAACCGGGCAAACCGAGCTGCCGCGCTCATAGACATGCAGAACACTGTCGATATACTCAACGACCACGCTTCTGCCGCTCGCGTCAACAATCTGGTAATGGTAATTAGTCCAGAGGGAATCGTGCATATTGTATTTTTTAATCAGTTCAACGGCTTCGTCAACATTCGCGCAGGTGTCAAGCACGGCGCGGATCATAGCGGTGGTTGTGATATCTTTTTTGCCGCATCCGGTCTGATTCGTCGCCTTTGCTCTCAGCTGAAGAACAGCAATCGCCAAGCCCTTCTCGTTCATACCGTCCACACAGCAATACGGCGCCAGAAGAGTTCTGTATGAATTCAGGCGGTGAAAACGCAGGGATGTGCCGTAAGCCATAAAATTGTTATCAACAACCGAAACGGAAGAGTATCCGTTGTCGGGATGAGTCCATACGACAAAGCAGGGAGAAATTCTGAAATCAAAGTTTCTCGCGAGCAGATGCTTCCCTTCCGGTGTGAACGCCTCAAATGTTGTGCAGCCCGCCCCTTCATCCGTGCCGGGTCTGAATAAACGCAGGCCGAAAGTCAGGGCGTCGGCGGCAAACGCCATCAGTTCGCCGATTGACGACACACCTCTTTCCAAAAGTTCGGGCAGATGATAATCACTGCGGTAATCAAGAAGATAGATGTTTTTGTCAAGCTTCTCGGCTGAGCGTATGGTCGCAAGCCGGTTGTTTCCGAGACTATGTATGTATTCCTTGAATTTTTTCATAATTTCTTCCTCCTGACGGGGATTTACATATACGAATGTATTTTAACATATTACCACAATAAAAAACAACGGTTTTGTTATAATATCATCAATATAAAAAGTGTCGGGTATCTGCATTAATTTTGCAGACTGTCTGCTTTTTATAGATTTGTTATAATTTTTGATGAGGGAATAAAGAATCAAAAATCGGAGCGTTCATCTGAGAATTTAAAAATCACCGAAAAGATGTTTTAATCTTTATTCCGATATGATATAATCAATTTAACAAATCGGAATATAAAAAGACAGGGGTGAAATGATGAGCATTGACACAGAGAAACATTATGTCCGTTACAGTGAGGCGCTCGCCTACGGCTTTGCCGCGGGAGGAAAGAGCTTTGTGACGACGCCGACACAGAGCGGTTATCTGTCTCTCTTCTTCACAAAAGTTTTCGGTCTGCCTGCCGGAGCCGTATCCTTTATGATGCTGCTCTCCGGGTTGTGGGACGCGGTCAATGATCCGCTTATCGGCTCCGTTGTGGATAAGACAAGGACGGGGTACGGCAAGCTGCGTCCGTGGCTTATCGTAACTCCCCTGCCATTCGCTGTCTTGACGGTGCTGCTTTTCGGCGGCCCGTCGTTTATGAGCGGTGTAAACTCTGTCGGCGTAAAGATTGCCTATATGTATGTTTCATATATCCTATGGGAGCTTTGCTTTACCTTCGCGGACGTGCCGTTCAACGGCATGACAACCGCGGTTTCGCCGCTCCCGCAGGACAGAACAAGGGTCATTTCGTTTTCGACCTTTATCAGCGGTATTGTGGCAGGCGCGTCACAGACACTTTTGCTCTCACTGATGGACGCGTCCGAAAAAGGCGTGTGGAATGTCGGTCTTAAAACGGTTTTTCTGCTCATCGGCGTGATAGCCGCTTTATTCGGAGGCGGATTGTTTTCTCTTGCGGGAATCTTCACCAAAGAGAGAGTCGTGCAATCCGCGCGCCAGCCGAGCATCCGCGAGAGTTTCAGAGTGCTTTTGCACAACAAGCCGCTTTTGCTTATCGTGCTGAGCAATATGCTTATGTCCGCAGGCGGTCTCTATAATGTATTCACCACATATTATTTTGCCGAGGTTGTGCAGCTCAACTCTCTTAAACTGCTGATTGATATTCCGGGCGGCGCGGTTGGAATCGCCACTTATCCTTTTATTCCGGCTATCAAGCGCAGGTTCGACAACAAACAGCTGATGATGATTCACTTTTTCTCCAAGGTGGCAACCGGGGTTCTCTGCTTTTTCGCGGGGTTCAGGCATTACGCAAACAAAGCGGTCGCCGTGCCTGTGCTGATGCTGCTGAATATTGTCATCAGTATCGTGAACACTGTTAAGAATATTATCACCACTGAGATGATCGGTGATACCATTGATTATATGGAGCTGAAGACAGGCGAACGGAATGAGGGCGTGTCGTTTGCGGTCTCCTCCTTCTTCAGCAAGATTACAGGCTCCGTGAGCACCGCTATCGCCACAGCCGTGCTTCCTGTCATCGGGCTTACCTATCGGACGGTCAACGGCAGGCAGGTCGCCGTAAAGGGCGAAAAAACCGATTTTTATATTTGGATGTTCTATGTGCTGATTCCTCAGCTCGTGAATATGTTGGGCGCGATTCCGTTCTTCTGGTATAATCTGACCGGGAAACGCCTTGCGGATATCCGTGAACAGCTTGCGCAGCGCAGGGAGATGATGGTCGCCGAAATGAGCGAAATGGAGGAAAAAACATGAGAAAATGTCCGAAATGCGCCGGGCGTCTGTCGCCGCTGTTCTTCGGAACCGAATGCAAGCACTGCGGAGCGGATCTTATGTATTATCACTTTGACGAGCGTCTGGAACAGGACGCGCAAAAGGCCGCCGCGCAGGAAGAGAAAGTTAAGCGTGTGCTGAACAAGCTGCCGTTTTACAGAAAAAAACAGTGAATATTACGCAGGACTTGCGGCACAGAATATGTGCGCAGTTGCCGGCTAAGTTATGCCGACGGCTGCGCGTTTTTTCTTTTTCTCAAAACGAAGAACCGGCAATAATAATCACAAAAAAAGATATTTTAATCTTTATTTCGATATGCTATAATTGTTTAATAAACCGTAATTAGGGAAGGGCGATTTTATGATTCAGAAAGCAATCGGCATATTTACGGCAGTTCTCGCATTCTTGACCTCTTTTTCGCAGACATTATTCACGCCCAATGTTATCAGGGTCGATTTTGATAATATTGTTGATGAAATGAGACCGGTCCACAACATAGACAGAATGCCCGAATATGTTGTTGACAGTGAAGTGAACAGCCTTTTCACCGGGGCAAATATGACCTCTTGCAGAACTCACGATATCAACTGCACCGATATACACCGCATTTTCCCCGATTTTTCAAAGGATGTAAATGATGAAAACTCATATAACTTTGCCGAAAGCGACAGCGCTCTGGCGGCTATAGTTGACACGGGAATGGAGCCGTTCTTCCGCCTCGGCGTAAGCTGGAGCGATCCCGTGGCGGAGCACGATCATCTCGTGCCTCCCGCCGACTACACAAAATGGTCTCAGATTTGCGAACACATAATTCTCCACTACAACGAGGGCTGGGCAGACGGGTTCAGTTACGGCATTGAATACTGGGAAATATGGAACGAGCCCGAGAACAGCGACGATATCTCGGATAATCATTTCTGGATAGGCACCGATGAGGAATTTTTCCGTCTTTATGATACAGCCGCAAAATATCTGAAGAACAAATTCCCCGAACTAAAAATAGGCGGTTACGGCTCCTGCGGATTTTACGCGCTGACAAAAACAAACGCCGTAAACACCGGCGCGACACCGAGAAATCAATATTTTATAACTTACTTTCAGAACTTTCTCAGTTATATCAAAGAGCATAATTCCCCTATGGATTTCTTCACCTGGCACAGCTACACCACAACAGAAAAGAACGCCCGCTACATTGAATATATAAGGGAAAACCTCGCAAAAGCGGGCTACGGCGAAGCGGAAATAATATGCGACGAGTGGAACTACAATCCCACGGAAAATGATAAAATTGACCGCCGCTACGGAGCGAATCAGACCTCAATGCTGATTATGTTCCAGAACGAGGGCCTTGATATGGCTCATTATTATGACGGCGATGATGACGGGCAGTTATGGGCAGGCCTGTTTGTTAACGGGCGTCAGCCTTCATCCGCATATTACGGCTTTTGGGCTTTCGGTCAGATGTATAAGCTCGGCCATCAGGCAAAAATAAGCAATCTCTGGCTGCCTGAAGATCTATACGCGGTTGCCGCGGCAGGCGAAGACGGGAAAGCGCTTCTCATATCGAACGTTTCCGAAAAGAGGGACAGAAAACTGAAAATCGACGCGGGTGACTATACTGTTGACAAATGTATGACGGTAAACGAAAACTGCGAATGGGTTGAAATACCGCTTCCCGATAAGATTGAAAGCGGCTCGATGCTTTATGTTACTTTTAAGTAATAATTCATCAAAGCGTATTGCAATCAAAAATTAATGTGTTTTCCGGCTTTGCGGAGTGAATTGCACAGAAATAATAATACAAATCGGGATTTGCAGGAGACGTGCTATAATGAAAAAGGTGTTGAAAACAACAGGTAAGATATTGCTGATATTACTGGCGGCTCTTCTTCTGTTTACGCTTGTGACATTTCTTATTCACCGTGTCAAAAGGGGCAGTGAGATGGATCTGCTGAGAGACAGCGGCTATGTCAACCCTGTATCGGTGGGGGATTATTGTCTTAATGTCGCGGAATTCGGAAATGAGAACGGTAAGCATACCATCGTTTCGCTGGCGGGGCTCGGTATGAGTGATTATTCCGTAACACAGCGCAGAATGACGGAATGCCTTGAGAAAGATAATACGGTTGTATTCATTGACCGCGCGGGATACGGATTAAGCGAAGACACGGACAATGAAATGACAGTTGATTATATTGTGGAAGATTACAGGAAAGCGCTGAAAAACTCGGGGATTGAAGCGCCTTATATTTTAATGCCGCATTCCATCGGAGGCGCTTATGCGTCTTATTGGGTGAGTAAATATCCCGATGAGATTGAAGCGGTTGTTTTTCTTGACGGCACGCAGCTTTCAGACGATTTGGAGCAGGAGGATACCGGAACCGGTTTTGAAGACAAATTGGAGGTTTTTCTTGCAAAACTCGGATTTGTAAGATATGTGCTGAGAAAAGAATGCTATCTTTATCCCGACGGGTTTACGGAAAAGGATCAGAAAATGGGTGACGCGCTGAACCTGATGATACTTGAATCTTACGCGCCTCTTTCCGAGTATGCTTTTCATGACCGAAACTTGATTGACGCGTGGAACAGCATTGTTACGAATGATGTGCCGAAACTTTATATCTGCGCAAGCTGGGGATTTCAGAATATAAATGAAATAACAGAAAACAGCAAGTGGATAAACAGACAGATGGAAAAGAATTATATTGACGGAAGAATCAGACCGACGCAATATGAAGGCAACGAGCGTTATTTTGATACTCTTCTGGCTCAGTGCGAAGAATTAAGAAACACAAAGCTTATGCCGTATCTTGAGAAAATGGGAAACTGCAGGCTTGTTTTACTCGGCGGCGACCATGCAATCTACGAACAGAAGCCCGCCGAGTGCGGTGAGATTATCAAAGAATTCATCGATGACCTGAATTGACAAATTCCGGTTTAACGGGGTGTATTATGATTTTATACATAAACAGCTGCGTCCGCAGTGAATCACGGACTGACAGAATCGCAAGAGCGGTTCTTGACAAGCTCGGCGGAGAATATACCGAACTGTATCTGCCCGGCGAGAACCTGCAGCCGCTTTCAGAGGAAAGGCTTGAAAAGCGGACGGCTCTTATTGATCGGGGCGACTTTTCGGATGCCATGTTCGACTATGCAAAACAGTTTGCGAAAGCCGATAAAATAGTTGTTTCCGCCCCGTTCTGGGACTTGTCATTTCCGTCAATTCTCAAAATTTACATTGAAAATATTTATGTAACGGGAATTGTTTCGGAATACACTCCCGAAGGTTTGCCGCACGGACTTTGCAACGCCGATGAACTGATTTATGTGACCACGGCGGGCGGTTCGTATGATCCGGACTACAGCTTCGGCTATATAAAAGAGCTTGCCGAAAAATATCTGGGCATACCGAAAACAAGACTCATCAAAGCTGAAATGCTTGACATTGAAGGAACTGACGCAGAGCAGATTGTCCGCAATGAAATCAAAAAACATATCCGAAGCATCTGATTTCTGAGGCAACGGAATTCCTGTTTATCGTGATGCCCCGCACAAAATACAAATCATGATTTGTCATAAACATTTCCGTATCATATAGTATCTTTCAAAACTGAAGGAAGGAATATTTTTGCAGCAGCTTTTACAAAAAATAACGGCAGCGTTTCTTTCCCTGCTTACCGCGCTCGGAGTGTCGGTGACTCCTCAGCGGCCTTTTGTTGAAGATCCGGATCCTGTCAGTATTTCTCAGCCCGATTACGCCGCGCTTGCCGCCGAAGAGGCTGACTGGCTGTGGAAGCAGCAGCTTCCGAACGGAGCGATAGCTTTTTATTACCGGGATAACGGAGAGGTTACCGTTAATCCGTATTTTTCCGCCTTTGCCGCTATGGCGCTGACAGCCTATGACGGCTCGCCCGAAGCCGGGGAGAAGATAAAGAGGTTTATTGAGTGGTATTTCGCGCATCTGAATACACGAAGCGACAATATCATACCCGGCACGATTTATGATTACACAATCACTATGCAAAACGGCGAAATTGTTTCTGAGGAATCCACCGGCAAATATGACTCCACCGATTCATACAGCGCGTTTTTTCTTCGCCTGCTGTGGGATTACGCCGAGCGTTACGGCGATGTTGCTCTGCTCAAAGAGCATGCCGGCGAAATCGGAACTCTGCTTAATGTGATTTATGCCACAAGGGTTTTCGGCTACACCTTCGCCAAGCCCTCGGACCTTCATTTATATCTTATGGATAACTGCGAGGTCTATGCAGGCGTTTGCGCGGCAGAGAAAATCGGCGCCGCCATCGGTGACAGCGATTTACAGAAGAAAGCCGCAAAAGCCGCGGACGTTTACCGCACGCGGTTTATGAAAGACTGGTATCGTGACGGCAGGTTTACATATCAGAAGGTTATTTTCGGGCCGTTCGGACTGCTTGATTATGACCCGTTTTTCTCCTGGGATAATTTCTATCCCGATGCCGCCGCGCAGGTTTACCCCGTGTTGTGGGATCTGGTTTCACCCGACAGCGCCGAGGCAAAGCTTGTTTATGAAAATTTCTGCAACAGCTGGAAATGGGAATCGATGGAATATGTCCGCAGCGGCGTTGAGGTGTTTTACTGGGGCGCTCTCGCGCTCGCGGGCGCGAAAATGGGCGACACCGAAAGGGTCAACACCTACCTTTATTACTACGGTCAGCGTGTCAATCCGGAGCGCGCTTATCCTCTCTACTGTTTTGATTCCGCGATGGTGCTTATGGCGCTTATCACGATAATGAACGCACAGGGATGAGATTTTTATTTAAGAAAAGGACGGTTGAAATTATGAAAAAAGTATTCAAGGCGGCATTGAGCTTTGTTCTGTGCCTCGCGATAATCGGCTCGTTTCTGTCGATCGGTTTCGCGGAAGAAACAAAGATTACAACCTGCGGCGAAGACTGTGAATTTTACCCCACAATCATTGTTCCGGGCAACGGGCAGTCGAGCGTCTGTGTGACCGATGACGACGGTAATTTCATCCTTGATGACGACGGCAATAAAATCCAGGCCTTCCCAGCGTATTTTCAGGTTGGTAAAATCATCGGGCGGGTTCTTTTCCCCGTTCTTGCCTCGTTACTGCTCCAGCGCGATATCGGGCTTTCGGACACGCTTGCCGATGTGATTGACGAGTCGTTCGGCATAAACGCCTGCGACCTGAACGGTCAGGTTGTGACAAATGTTGTCACCGAAAAATTCCCATACCCCTACTCAAAATGCAGCGACTATGAAAAAACGGTCATAAACAACAATATTCCGCTTAACAAATACCCGACCGCCCTTCCGGATGACCACATCTACTATTTTGAATACAATTCCATGGGCAACCATATCGATATCGCGAACGAGCTTTATGATTATATCCAGATGGTGCGCGGCCAGACGGGCCACGACAAGGTGAATCTTGTTCCCCTGAGCCAGGGCGCCTCCGTCACAAGCGCCATGCTTGAATACAGGCCCGAGGTTATGGATCAGCTTCACAAAGTGATATTTGTTGTTCCCGCCCTCAAGGGCTCAACGCTTTTCGGCGATGTCTTTATGGGAAAAGTCAGCTTTCTCAACACAGATTATCTCTATAACGGATTCCTTTCGGATATGCGGCTTATGGATGAGAAAACCGCGAGACTTATCGAAATACTTCTGCGTATTCTTCCCGATGAGGTTATCTCCGCAACGCTCGACAAGGGCGTGCGGCACCTTATGGAGAACACCATGACCCGCAGCACGAGTATGTGGGCGCTTGTTCCGCCGGAGGACTATCCCGCCGCGGCGGAAAAATACCTTTCCTCGCCCGAAATGGCAAATATAAAGGCGCAGACAGACAGATACTATCAGGCGCAACTTCACCTTGAAGACAACATTAATAAGCTGCTTGACAAGGGCGTTCAGGTATTTGACATTGCCGAGTATAACTATCCGCTCATAAACATCGGCGAGAGATGGAATCAGACGAACGCCGACTTCATTCTCACCCTTGACTCAACCTCAATGGGCGCTTACTCCGCCAACTGCGGCGAGACACTGCCCGACGGCTATGAGCAGAAAAATACGCACTGTGCGGATGAGACGCACAACCACATTTCGCCCGACCGCGTTGTTGACGCCTCCGCAGGACTTCTGCCCGACACCACCTTCTATTTTGAAGGTCAGCGGCATGATCTTACCCAGCACAACAGCGTTATTCTGAAACTCGCAATGCGGCTTATAGCCGATGACGAAATAACCGATGTCTATTCATCACCCGAGTTTCCGCAGTTCCTTTCGGGCAGAAATGTTCAGGAGCTTCTCACACTGCTTGACACTGCGAAAGCTCTGCGGGCGGAAGGCAAAAGCAACGCGTCAATTGACGCCGCGGCGGCTGACGCGCAGGCGGCGCTCGACAATAATCTAGCCACGGGCGATGAGGTCGCGGCTTGCGAAAAGGCGCTTCGCGAGTGCCTTGTGAAAGCGGGAGTCGCGGAGGAAGAAAAGGCGGCTGAGGACGCGACAACCTTGCGTAATATCAGCGCTTATCTCTACGCGAATTACGGCACAAACGGTTTCTCCGAAATGCCTCTGCTGTTTATCAAGAATTTATTTGCGAAGTTTTTAAGCGTTTTCACAGGCTGAAAGACAAAGCCGTAACGGTCTGATTCAATCTGAAATTTCATAGTTTCCCATTGACGTTTTCAATTATTGATATATACTGCCGGCACTGTATCAGTCAGTTGACACAATAAAACAGAACAGGCATAATACCCGGAAATACAAGCCGTAATGTGCTTATATTTCCGGGTTTGTTTTTTATAATCCGAAAGGATAGGATGACGGATGTCTGATATTGAGGAACGAAAAAACACCCGAAGCAGTTTGATGCTCCGGGTGGTGTAGTTTATGTCAGCAAACGCTGCTGAGGAAGTCGGCTATTGCCTTGCCGAGGATTTTTTCGATGAGTTCTGCGAAAAAGGCTTTGAGGCGGTCGAAGAAGCCGTTTTTGACTTCGACCTTCTGCTCCTCGCTTTCGGCGATTGTGTTACCGTCCTTGTCGATAACTTTCGCCTGAACGGTGTAGTCGTCGGTCGGGTCTTCTACGGTGTAGCTTTCGCCCGTGCCGACATCCTCGCCGTTTACGAACCAGTGGACTTCCGCGCCTTCGGGCAGGTCGGAGGTGTCAACCGTGAAGGTCTGTTCCTCTTTGTATCCCGTTGTGCTTTCAAATTCGCCGAGGTCAATTTTAATGGGAACCGCTTTGTAAGTCGCGGTGTAGGTCGCGTTCCCGGTTGCCGCGGTTATTTCGGGGCTCCAGCCGGTGAATTCATAAGTGTTGCCGTCCGATGCCGCTTTTTCGGGTGTTGAGCCCGTGTATTCGGGAGTTGAGCCGTAAGCAACCGCGCCGCTCTGAAGCTCGGTGCCGTCTTCGTTAACAAATTTGATAACCGGGTTGACGGTCAGTTTTCCGTCCTCTTCAACAGTAAATGTTACATTGAAATTCTCGTTGCTGTTTGTAAACTGACTTGCGGAAAGTCCCATGCTTTCGGTGCCGGGCTCGGTGAGTTTCACTTCGGCTGAGCCGCTGAATTCAATATCATTCTCAACATCATAGAGAGAATTGCTCGCCTTTGCGGTGTAGCCCGTTACGCTCTTTTCATTGCCGTCATAGTCCGCCGTCGCGCTGTTGCCCTTTACTGTAACATCAACACTGATCGGAACTATTGTCTGATATCCGTCCGTAACATCAAATGTTACATCAAAGTTCGCGTTTTTGTTTACAAACTGAGAATCGGTAAGACCCATGTATGTTGTTCCCGCATCGGTGCGTCTTGCCTTTGCAGTGCCGGTGAAATTGAAATCGAGAGTTTCACCATTACATCTGTAAAGCGGGTTTGAGGATTCAGCGTTATAGTCCGATACGGTGTGTTCTCTGCCGTCATAGGGCGCCGAATTATGCTTGCCCGTGATTGTGACCGTTACTTTGGCGGGGTTTATTGTAAGCGTACCGTTGACCGCTGTAATTACATAGTTTTCGGTAACATCTTTATCTCCGTGCATGATCTTATAGCCGTCGGCAATTATATTGTTGCCCTCTGCCGTGTCACTGACATTTGTTGCGCTGCCGGTCGCTTCCGCCACAAGTTCATCACCCTCAAACAGACTGCCGCCTGTTACCGTAACAGTATTGTCTGAATGAGCGCTGCCGTCATAGGTCCACTCCCCGCTTGCCGAGGTGATGGTGATTTCTTTCGAAGCGTTTGACATTGTCAGTTCGCCGTTTACTGTTGTTACAGTGTAATTGCCCGCATTGCCCGATGTAAAGCTGTAACTCTCTATAACATTCGGCACCGGACTTTCGGAGGGGTATGTAATGCTGCCGGTAACAACAGCGGTAATTGCATCGCTTCCCACAAGGCCTCTGACTTCATATCCGTTATTGCTGTGCGCCGTGCCGTCATAGGTGAACTCCTCACTCGCGGCTGTTACAGTGACTGCTTTGGGTGTAATTTTGAACTCTTTTTCTATTTGGTCGTGACCTGTATCTGTAAAAGTTACTACCGCCTTGTAATCGCCGGCGTCGATCGGGTCAACAGAATCCATGGACCAATCTTCTCCGGTCTTTTTATAATAAAATGCCGTGTAATCTGTATCCGGCTGAAGAATTGTGAAATACTTTGTTTCTATAACTTCATTGCCGGAGCGGATTACCATTTTATAGTTACCATGTCCTGTCGGGGTAACTGAGATATCCTCCCATTCCCATCTGTTGTCTTCGTCTGAATATGTATATTGGGAATATGTAACATCTCCGCCTTCGGGAACGGATGTATCGCCGACTGTGACATACACTTCATGCGCTTTGCCATCGTATGTGCATGAATCACCTGTTACGGAGACCTCCGCTTTCGCGGGCCAGTCGGCCGCTTCTATTTCATCCGCGGGCAACTGAGCTGAATCGGCATCAAGATTGAAGCCCTTGAGGTGCGGATAGAACCAGATATATCCGCCGTCCTCATCGACCTCGTCGGCTTTTGTGAGCCAGGGATTTTCTTCGCCCGCTTCATAGGCAAAAGTCATATTGTCAAGCGCGTTTGCGCCCGTCATCTGCGCGGTTGAGAGCGCGCCGTTATAATTCTTCGGCCAGGCTGATGCCGGTATTCCGGTAAGGACAGCGGAATCATAAAAGCAATTCTGAGTTGTTCCTTCCAGGTTTTTTCCCACAATGCCGCCGTTAAAACCATCTGTTACAATTCCGGTGTTGTAGCAGTTAATCAACTGTCCGACATTGTTTCCGGCAACGCCGCCTGCATAAGAATAATCACCTGTTGCCGTTACATTGCCCGTGTTATAGCAATCCCTCACGGTTCCGTAGTTGTCTCCCGTCAGGCCTCCTGCGTAATTATCGTCTGTCACGGAACCGGCGTTGTAACAATGCTGAATACTGCATCCGTTATTGTTAAATCCCGCGATACCGCCTGTCGTACGCGAACCTGATACGGTGCCCGTAAAATGACAGTTCTGAATTGTTCCGTTGTTGGATCCCGCAATACCGCCGACAAAAGAGTCTTCTGCGGTGCTATTGACATTGCCGGTGTTGTAGCAGTTCTGCACCGTGCCTTCGTTTTTTCCGACCACACCGCCGGTATACATACCTCCGCCGGTTACACTTCCGGTGCTGTAGCAGTCTGTAACCGTGCCGCCGTCATTATAACCGACCACGCCGCCGGTTTTGTCTTTGCCGGTTATGTTTACGCCTACAAGGCCGACATTTTTTACAGTGCCTTTGGTAGTTACGCCGCCTTCTGTTTTACTCCCGACATAGCCGAAAAGACCGGCATAATACGGCGCGTCGATAACTTCCGCGTTGGAAAGCCCGGTAATGACATGGCCGTCGCCGTCAAATGTGCCGATATAATTGTTGCTAACATTGCCGATGGGAGTCCAGTCTTTTGCGGCTGTTCCGTCATCGTTTTTGCATTCAATATCATTCATCAGCTTCGCGCAGGCAGAGGTGTTGCCGCTGTTGACGAGCGAAGCAAAATTTTTAAGATCCGCATAACTTGAAATCTCATAGAGTGATTCATCCGCCGCTGCGTTTATCCCCCCGACAGACACCGCGCCGAGCACGAGCATCAGCGAAAGTAAAAGCGATAAAGCCCTTTTTGCAGTTTTCATAAAACATCCTCCTTACGGGTTTTTATGAGAGTTTTACATATACAAATTTATTTTAACATATTACTATACTGAAATACAATAACTATTTTATATATCAACAAATTCGCCTCAACAGATTTGCCGCGATGGCGAATATAACCGTGATACTTTTCTGCATGTTAACTGAGCTTCAGGTCCTCATTCCGAAAATATTAAAGCCGGACCGATGACCCTTCATCGGCCCGGCTTTTTACCGTATGTTATTCTTCGTCGGTTTCTTCGTTTTGCGCGCCGCCGTCTTTTTTGGATTTCTTTTTCTTAACAATGGGAATCGCAATTACAGGAACGGCAAAAACAGCAAGCAGTCCGAAGAAAACAACGCCGTTAAAGTCTGTGAACAATGAGCCCTCGTTATGCTCCTGAACCAGCTTCTTCATATCGAAGATATTGCTGAATATAAGGTTTGACGTTGCCATCTGTGTCGGGAAATTCATATAAATCCAGCCGTAGCGCTGACCTCTCTGATAGCCCCAGGTATCAAGGAAATCATTGACCTTGTAAGCAAGCTGCTCGGGTGAGCCGCTGAGCGGTTTTTCATCAAACGGGTTTGTCAGGAAACCTTTGTTGAAGCTGTATTTGTAAGTTGAGGAATAAATCATTCTCGTCTGGTCGATGGGGGTCGCGCTGTCATAATGCTGACGCAGGTCGTTTTTCTGAGAATCCTGGAAGCACTTTTTAAGGTAATCGATTTTATCCGCGGCGCTGACATCGTAATGGTCTTCCGTGAATGTCGCAAAGCGCCTTTCTATGAGATAGACCTTGCCTGCGGCGCTGCCGACGGTGGGCATCGGCTGACCTTCTTTAAGAACGACTACACGCGGGTCACCCTCCGCGTCGGCAAAAACCTTTTCGAGAATGTCGGTATATCTTCCGTCATCGTTGCTGCCTTCGCATTTGAAGGTCAGGTAAACGGACTCGCTCGGATTCTGTTTTACAAAAGCGAGAGAATCTTCAATCACGATTTGCCGAGTCCCATTGTGCCGAGAGTGCCGTGGCAGACCTTAAGGAAGCCGGCTTCGTAATATCTGTCGCTGCCCTTGAGTTTTTCATTGTCAAGGTCTTTATATTTCCTGTCCGAATTATAGACCATACGGATATCAAAGGTTCTTATGCCCGCGTTCATCTGCTGCTCCATTGTCAGATGGTTGCACTGCGCGAGAGCGTTGATGAAATACTGAACTATCTGCGCCCAGTTGCACGCTATATATATGGCCGCAGCCGAGGCGAGAGCCAGCAGCGGAATAAGCAGATCAATGAAGGCAAGGAATGCAATACCCGCAAGCGAACCTATCGCGGCAACAGCGGTTATCCAATCGGGAACATTGTCGCCGTAAATATCGCCGATATTTGACATTATTACATCGAGCGCCTCGTAATTAAACATAACATTATATGTGCCCGAGTCGTGAGTGCCGGGCATATTCAGCTGCCCGACGGAAGCGTTGTCGGGAATGAACTTCATCCAGTTTTTGGTGGTGACACCCTTATAGCCGTCAACACACATAAAGCTTGAGTTGATTATGCTGTAGTAATATCTGGCTTTGCCGCTAAGACTTTTGTCGGTGCGCATTCTCGCTGTGTCATAAGCGAATGTTGCGTATCTTGCCGTTTCGCAGTCAAGAACGGATGTGTATGTAAAATCTATCTGCTGAAGCGCCTTGTTCTTGCTGCTGTATTTATCGTTTGTCGGATTGCCGGAAATATATCCGCTTGCGCGGTTGCCGCCGAAGGGTTCGCAGTAATGCTCGTGATACAGGATTTCGCTCATCAGCGTTTTCATATCATCACTTATATACTGCCCTTTTAAAGCGGCGTATTTTGAAATATCATTCCAGCAGGCGTCCACAACGGCGGTGGGATTTGAAGCAATAAGGAGCGGAAGCTGAACGTTGTCAAGCTTGCTCTTGATATATCTTCCGAAATATGTTGTGAAAAGATAGACATAGCCTCCGCTGATATCGATAATGTCTTTGTTCCACTCGTTGCCTTTTCTGTATGCGCCGTTGCAGGAATCGTTTGTTTCGCCGCCTTCCTGAGCGAAAAGATTCACGACGTTCCAGCCTTCATCCTTTTTAAGAGCGTTGTGGTTCGCCACCTCGCGAAGCGCCGTATAAAGAAGTTCCGCCGAAATGTTCTCACTGAAAGGATTGCCTAAAATCATATCCGTATATCCGTTCGCGGTAACATTTCCCATCATGTCAACGGATAAATCCGCGCGGTGATAGAAGCAGTTTCTGCCGGTTATTCTTTCGGAAGCGTAATCCTCGTATATTTCGCCGTTCATACCGCTGAGCTGAACGGGTCTGCCGACGACGTTGCCGCCTGCTCCGCCTCCGCCGATACCGTAATCCGCGGCTTTGCCGCCCGTAAACAGTTTGGTTTCTTTGACAGATGCCAATCCCGAATGGGCATAAAGCTTCAGCGAGCCTAAAATGTAAACCTTTCCGCAGTCGGTGCCTCTTTCGGGCGTTGCGGATAATGTGCCGATTCCTTTTCCGCCCGCGCCGCCGATACCTGCGCCTGCTCCGCCGCCCGAAGAGGTTTTCGTCGCGGCGCCCGCGTTGCCGCCGACCGCTGTCAGCGTACCCGAGCCGCGGATGATAAGCGTTGAACTTTCGGGAACACAGATACCCGCGCCTGCGCCGTCCGCTCCGTACGCATTTCCGCCTTTGAGACTTACGTTGATGTCTTTCGGTATCTCAAGCGTGATTGTTGAATTTTCGGGAACTGTTATTGCGTTCTGACCGTTGGGCGCAGTGTATGAAATGTCATTGGCAAAGCGATACAGCTTGTTGTTTTCCGGGGTAAAGCCGTTTATGTCGGTTACCGGGATGCCTGCCATATCGACAATGCCGCCTTCATCGCTGAATGAGAAAACGCCTCTTTCGATATCGCCCTCGAGTCTTCCCTCAACTTTTGCGCTGAAGTTCGCGCAAACAATGCCCGACGGGGTGGCAGGTTGTTTAAGACGACTGCCGCCGTTGCCGCCGTCGCCGCCTTTTTGCGAGCCGAAGGACCTGCCTTCATCGCCTATCGAATATGCAGTGCCGCCGTCGCCGCCTTTTGCGTGGTCGTCGTCATCGTAATCATTGTTCTTTTTGGAGTAGCGTGTGCTTCCCGCACCGCCGCCTCCGCCGCCGCATCCACCGTCGCCGCCTTCGCCGATGCCGTATTTAGGCGCTTCTCCGCGGGCGCCGCCACCGCCGCCACCGCCGCCGCCGGCATAGTAGTAATAATTATAGCCCGAGCCTTTGTCGTTTGCCTTTGCGCCGTTATCACCGGCTTTACCGTCTTTGCCGGCTTTTCCGGGCGTTGCGGTTACGCTGACCTGCTCAAGGATATAGATGACACCGCAGCTCTCTCCCTTTGTGCCGTTTTTGCCGTTTTTGCCGTTTTCACCGTTGATATCGGCGTCATCAGCCTCCGTAGGCGAAGCGGGGTGATTCGCCGCTTCCCTGTAAAGATAGACATCGTTTAACTCCAAGGCACCGTTTACATCAAAATCGAATCTGTAATATTTATAGGTGCCTGGTTTGTCGATGTTATATCTGTATTCCGCGCATTTATACTTTAAAAAATTAAATGTTCTTTTGGTTGCGTCGGGGTTTTTGACCGTCGCGATTGAAGTCCAGTTTATATTGTCGTTTGAACCGTAAACAATCCAGGATGAAGGCAGACTGTTGACCGAGGATTTGTTTTCTATGACGGCCAGACCGTAAGAAACGGTTTTTTCGGGCTTGGAGGTTCTTATAACTGTTCTGACCGTTCCGGTTTTTTCAACTTTGCATTTTGTAATTACAAAGTTGTCAAAAAGTCTGCCTGTCAGAGTGTCGCCGGAGACGCCTTCCTCCTTGCCGACAAGTGTGAGGTCGGTTATCTTTTCATCGTAAGGGAAGGTGTTCTTTCCGTCCTTATAGCCTTTGTAAAGACCGCCTTCACCGCCGGTTCCGCCGGTTCCGCCTGTTCCGCCGATGCCGGCACCTGCTCCGCCGCCGCCTGCTCCGCCGCTGCCTCCGTTGCCGGCGTAGATAAGACCGTTGCCTT
>CADAER010000021.1:0-25366 GCA_902787025.1 Oscillospiraceae bacterium
CGCGCTGTTCTGCGAACGGCGCTATGATACCGTTTTCACTTTTCACAACGGCGCGGATTCCTACTATTCTGTGCGCGGATTCAGAGGGTATATTCTTGTATGAGCACCGGACTCAATGATAAAAAACTCTGCGATTCATTGGACTGTAAAAATGACAAATTCCGGTTTATCGGGATAAGCGTAATAATGGAGAAAATAATATGAGATTAGCTTATTCCGGTATCTCAAAAAGTTTAAAAGGTAATAAATATGAACTACAGACTTGACGATTACGGTGTTATGCCTGACAGAGAGTACCTGCAGACAGAAGCCATACAGAATGTTTTTGACCTTTGCAAAGAAAGCGGCGGAACGGTTGTCTTTCCAAAAGGAACATATCTTTTTTCAGGACTGCTTCTTCACTCGCATACTGAGGTTTATCTCGAAAGCGGCGCGATTCTGCTGGGAAGCAAGTCGTGCTCAGATTATAAAGTTTTTGATGTTCCCGAAAATGTTCAGCTTCGCACTGATATTGAAATGATTCCGCAGTATTTCGGGTTCAAAAAAAGAGATGAATACCGCAGAGCAATGTTTTCCGCCTACGGAGAGGAAGACATAACAATCACAGGCGAGCCCGGGAGCATAATTGACGGCCGGAATTGCTATGATGCGCAAGGCGAAGAAGGATATCGCGGTCCACACGGGATTTTCCTTTCAAACTGCCGCAATATAGCTCTTAAAGGATACACCATTCAGCACAGCGGCAATTTTATGCATCAGCTTGACGCCTGTTCCGATATCACAATGGCAGACGTAACCTGTCTCGGCGGCAGTGACGGAATACATCTTCACTGCTGTGAAAACACCGAAATTGAAAGATGCGTATTTCGCACCGGAGATGACTGCATAGCAGGCATCAACATCAGAGATCTGCATATAAACAACTGCGTCCTCAACTCTTCCTGTCAGGCATTCCGCATTGGCGGCGTAGGTATTCTTGCAGAAAACTGCCATATTTACGGTCCCGGTTATTACCCGCACCGTGTAACTGTTGTTAAATCCGAAAATGATATACTGCCGCGCGAAGCAGGCAGGCACAACCTGGTATCAATGATAATCTTTTTCGCAAGCGAAACTTTCCCGGCAAAGGAGTATTCGCAAAATATAGTTTTCAGAAATATGATTGTTGAAAATGCCGGGCATATACTTGAATATACCGCAAACTGTTCCGATAACCTTCAGGCCGGCGACCTTCTTAAGGAACTGACTTTTGAAAACGTTCGCTTCACAGGGCTGGAAAAAAGCTCCCGGGTTCATGGCTCGAAGGAAGTTCCGCTCAATATCCGTCTGAAAAATGTCACAGCGGAGTTCCTCACCGGTTCAGGCAGTCTGTTTGGCCCGGAAAGCACTGACATAATAATCACGGAAACGAAATCCGATGAGGTGATGAAATGACAGATATAAAACTTGTTCCCTTAACTTCCGATGACAGGGAGCGGTTCATCCTTGATAATCAGGAAGCGTTCAATTACGGTGCCATGCAGGAATTCGGCATGCGCGACAATCATTTTGAAGAGGAAGGTCAGATTATTTCCCGCGAAACTATTGAAAAATCAATCGACGCCGGAGAAGCATACCGCATTACGCAGGGCGGCAAACCCGTCGGCGGTGTTATAATCAGAGTTGACGGCGACAGAGGCGACCTTGACATTCTCTTTGTTTCTTCTAAGGTTCACAGCAAAGGCATAGGCTGCGCCGCCTGGTGTGAAGTAGAAAAGCTTCATCCGGAAGTGAAGCTCTGGGAAACCGTCACACCGTATTTTGAGAAGCGGAATATTCATTTTTATGTGAACCGCTGCGGATTTCATATTGTGGAATTCTTCAACAGCCACCATCCCGACCCGAATGATCCGGATTCGGCAGAAATAATTGACGAGCAGTTTCCAGACGGAATGTTTCGTTTCGAAAAAAAGATGAATTGACAGATTTCGATTTGTAGGGCAAAAAAACACTTTAATAAGCATTGTGCCGCTCACATATTGTGGGCGGCATTTTTTATAATTTGCGCGCAGCTCTCCTCAACAACTCCAAACCAAACACGCCCATACGTAAAGAACCCTCTTATTTATATGCATATACGTAAGTTTTTCCCTTGATTTTTGCTTATTTTTGAGGGCGCATTATACATCAAAATTTCAATTTGTCAATACTTTTTAAAAATATTTTTTCGGTTTATTATTCGGGTATCTATTACCTTTTAAATAAGCCGTTTTTTTGATTGACGGGAATTGAAAAGGGAGACTGTCGCAGACGCGATGAAAAAAGCAGAAAATGAGAAAAAATGAAAAAATTTCGTTTTATGTGTTGTCAAAACCCGAAAAATGGTGTATAATGTTATTGTATCAATAAGTTGATACAGCAAAACCGAACAAAACAGGCATAATGCCCGGAAATGTAAGCCATAATGCGCTTATATCTCCGGGCTTGTTTTTTAATTTAATATTCGAAAGGAGAAAAAAGAGAATGAAAGATTATGACTACGAAAACATGACGGAAGAAGATTGGTGGGATTACATCGACATCAAGTATCAGGTTCTTGCAGAGGACTGGGAGGAAGCTTTCGGCCCTGGCTCGTGGGAGGTGTGTTTGGAGTATCTGGGTCACAAAATGAAAGAAAGGGGTGAAGACGCAGAGACAGTTGACAAGGTAATAGGCCGGATGAAAAAGCGGTCGAATAACGCATGAAGAAACTGAATAGGTAAAGGAGAGGATGCCGTATGTCTGACATCGAAGACTACAAACAACAAACAATCGAACGACTAAGCGAGCTTTATAAAGAGATTATGTTACACGATATAGAAGAGATCATAGATTACAGGGGGTGTTATGTATCGGATTGTTATCACAAGGGAATCGATTACGATGTGTTCTGCCGGGATATTGACAGAGTAGCAAGAAGAAGCGGAATTGATGAAATATGCAAAAGATTTGCGTCATTAACCGAAGGGTATTATGACCATAAATACGGATTCGATAAATACATCAAGGGACTCATAGATTTTGTTCAAAAGATACAATACCTATCAGATTATTAACTTATAAGCCCGCCGTAAAGCCGGCGGGTAGTAAACCAGTATTATTGATTTAATCTTGATAATACTGAAAAAGTCAATATTTTCAAGAGATTCGGCGTGATTTCGGTCACGCCGATATTTCTTTGCCTTGGGCTTGTTCTGATTCTTCGGCATACCTTATCAGACTTTTAACGGGAATAAAGCCGATAAAGTCGTATTTGATGTGGATTTTGCGGATGCGGTGTTTCTTTGCACTTGACATCTTGGGTTTCTTGCTGTAAATGATACATTCACCGTTGTCATCATCGATGTTCTCATCGGTATTGTTATCCACATCGCAGTTTTCGATGTATATGCCCTGAATCAGTTCGTGAAGATTGTAGCCGTTAAGACCGTCATCTTCTATGTGAGATCTGACAAGCGAAACAAACCTGTCAAGATTCTCTGTATTCTGTTCCTGTGTATCAATTTGTTTCTGTAACTGTATTGCTTTTGATTTGAGTTTAGCCTGCTCTGAGTCATAACCTTCGGAAAGCATTCGGAATCGTTCATCGGATATTTTGCCGTTAGCATTATCCTCATAGGTTTTTGTATAAAGCCTGTCTATTTCCGCTATACGGTTCTCCGCAAGAGAAAGTTGCTTTTTCAGAGAATTCAGTTCCTGCTTGCTGACACTCTCACTCACCCGTTTCATATATTCACGGAAATATGGCTCATGACAGTAAACAAACGAGATAACTTCCTTAAGGTGTTCCCAGACCAGTCTCTCCAGAACCTCTGCTCTGATGAAGTGAGTTTTGCAAGCGCTTTTGTTCTTGTGATGGGCGGAACACTCGAAGAAATCCTGCCGTGATTCAAAATCCTTGGTTGTGCAATAATTTATCCTTGCTCCGCAATCATGGCAATAAATCAGTCCGGAGAAAATACTGCTCTTGCCTGTTTTTGTTCTGCGATGACGCTTTTCACGGATAATCTGAACCTTGTTGAAGGTTTCCTCCTCTATGATAGCCTCATGAGTGCCTGGTGTGATTATCTGATTCTCAACAGGATTGCGCCTCTGCTTTTTATCCCATAATGAATTGGTATAGGTTTTAAAAGCAACAGTGCAACCGGTGTAATCACGTCGTTCAAGTATGTGAACGACTGTGTTTGGATTCCATCTGTAAGGACTGTCTTTAACAGAATTATGTGCCGGCAGCCCTTTAGATATTTTATATGCGGTCGGATTTAATATCTTTTCAGATGTCAGCTGATTGGCAATCTGATTGGGACCTCTGCCCTCTAAGCAAAGAGAAAAGATCCTTTTGACAACTTCGGCTGCTTCTTCATCAATAATCCATTTCCCGTTTTCCTTATCCTTGATATATCCGTATGGAACAGTTGTGGTCAGCGTCTTTCCGCTTTCGCCTTTCATACGGTTGACCGCGCGGATCTTCCTGCTGGTATCAAGCGGATAAAACTCATTAAACAGATTCTTGAACAGAGCCATATCATTATCGGTGCTGTTGGGATTGGCAGAGTCGTAATTGTCGTTTACGGCTATATATCTTACTTCAAGTTGAGGAAATACATATTTCTGATAATAGCCGACCATTGTGGAATCTCTGCCGAGCCTGCTCAGATCTTTGGTTATGAGTGCGGATACTTTACCGTTTTGCATATCGGAAAGCATCTGCTGAAAACCGGGTCTGTCAAAATTGGTTCCGGTATATCCGTCATCAACATAGAAAACGGGATTTGAAAATCTGTTTTCTTTGGCATAGTTCAGAAGCATTTCTTTCTGATTCTGAATACTCATGGATTCGCCGAGGCGTTCATCTTCCTGGGATAATCTGCAATACAGTGCTGTGATTTTTGCTTTTGCTGCCGTATTCACTTTTTCCTCCTTTTCTGCGGCAACTGTCATTGATACAGGGTTGGTTACTATATCATTACGGTCAGAGAACTTATTCATTGTCTTCGCCCTCTTGACCGGTAATGTCATTATCAGTTGATTTGAGATTATTTACAACATTGTCAATAATCCTTTTCAGTTTATTATGAAGAAATGAATTTCCGTCGTATGTTCCGTCAACTACATATTTAATGCTTTTCTCTTCATCTTCAATCTCTATTTCAGGCAGCCAGAAGGCGGCATGATTCTTGACTGTAAGATTTCCGTTCTCATCAAATGACGCGAGATTGTTTTCGTGCGGAGGTGACGGTGCGTTTTCTTCATCGGGGTTTTTGTAGTAGTATTCCAGTATTTCGTCTGCTTTTTTGATTGCTTCGCTTAAGTCAGTTTCTTTCAATTATTATTCTCCTCGTATTCGTTCAAAAATATTCTTTCTTTTCAAGACTGCTGTTTTTTCGTGTTTTTTATCGATACCGGTATCGGGGTTTTGACACTTTTTCCTTTCAGTATATTCAAAACGGTATCCGACATCATAAAACATTTTCTATCCGATAAAAGTACAATTTATATTATCCTTCAAGATTTTTAATAACCTTGACTGCCACACCCTGTATCTTTATTTCATTCTGATAAATGTCATCGTATTTATCGTTTTCGGGATGAAGATACGGGCGCTTTTTCTTTTTGTCATACATAAATCTTTTCAGAGTGTTTTCATTATTCTCATCAATGGCGACTACAATCTTTCCGTAATCGGCAGAAGATTGTCTTCTGACTATTACCAGATCATTCTCTTCTATTCCGGCATCAATCATTGAATCACCGTAAGCCTGCAGAACAAAATACTCTCCGCTGCCGAGTAAAGCAATCGGGAAATCAATTGTTCCTATTCTTGTTTCTTCTTCGGTGACAGGATTACCGCATGCAATCTTACCTACGATATTTAACTTCTCTGTAGTTTTCTGCGCAACAGATTTTATATAGTCTGTGATAATTGTTTCTCTTTTGCCGTCATAATCTATGACACCTTCTGCTTTAAGATTATTCAGGTAAAGACCGACTGTTGCTCTCGGAATACCGACGGCAGCTTCTATATCTCTGAGAGAAGGAGAGCGGTAATACTTATCATAATATTCATTAACATAATCAATTATTATCTTACTCTTTTCCGCTGTTTTGAAAATCATAATCCATCATCCTTTACAGATAAAATACAAAAATAACCGGCAATAGACAACCGTCTAACACAGAATATATCACACAACTATCTCCTTGTCAATAGAATTATTGAAACAACTTTTGGGACAATATGAAACAAAAAATCACAGCTCCGGTTCGGGAACTGTGATTACTTTTTATTAAGAAAAACCTTAAACCATAACAACTTGTTTGTTATGCGCAATTATACACCGATTGATAAATCGGTGCCATTGCGACCTGCGGGAACGTTCGGCTTCGCTCACTTTGAGATTGCTCCGCAATCGACAAAGGCTTCGCCCTTCGCAACAAGTTGCTACCCAATATTATTTGCAAATGATTTATCATTTCAGGCTCATTGATTTATCAATGTTGGGTGGGTCTTAGGGAAACTATTCCCTAACAAGCTGTAATGGTATATACCATTGCCTTGCTTGCTAAAACCATTTTTGCTTATTCTCCGTCTTCTGGCAGGCTGGCTAATTCCTGCAACTTTTTGCGTAGGATTTCTTTATCGGGCAACCTATTATTGTTTTTATTCTGTAGGCATTATTTTCTTTATAAATGTTTAAATATATGGTAAACTCATTGCAGGAAGACTATAAAAGGAAAAATTTTTTTCGTTAGATTTGCGATTTGAACTGACTACTTAATGAGAGCAAAAATTCTGAAAGGAGGCAAGGCGGATTGAATGATAAAAACAGAATACGGAAACCAGCAGATAAACTTGTAAGCGAATGCTTTAAAGAATATCGGCTCAAGCTGTTCAGATACTGCCTTGCCAGACTTGATGGTTCGCGTGAGGATGCCGATGACTGTGTGCAGGATGCTTTTCTTGTTTTTCAGAAAACACTTGCCGAAGGCAAAACAGTTGAAAACCCGCGGGCGTTTCTTTACCGCACGGCAGAAAACTTTGTGAAACGCCGGAAAGAAGAGAACGCAAAAGCAGCAAAACGAAATGTTCCTCTTGAATTTGCCGAAAACACCGTAACGGTTGAATATGATTATCTGCGGGCGGTTGATGAAACGGATTATGATTTGCTTGCGGAAAAACTGATAAACACACTCACGCCGAACGAAAAACAACTTTATGACCTCAGATACCGTCAGAAAAATGAGGTTAATCAGATTGCCGGGTTTCTCGGAATATCACCCGCGGCGGTTTCAATGCGGCTTATGCGGCTGAGGGATAAGGTCAAACAGATAGTTTATGCGAAAGGAGGCTGAAACCGTGAATGCAATAACCGTTAATCGTGAGATTTTACTTTGCGAAGATTTCACGGAAGATTTTGCAGAAAAACTCTGCGCTTTTCTTAACAGTCTTATTGACACTGAACTTGAAAAAGGCGACAAAACGGATTTTGACCTGATTGACGAATACGCCGAAGCGATTAACTTTATCCGTGAAAACGGAACTGCGGATATTCTGCCCGTAATATCCGACCGTGAGTTTACAGACAAGCTCGGCATGAAGAACAAATCAGCCGTGCCGAAAATTGCCGCTGCCGCCGCGGTTATAATCGCGGTAATCGGCATAAATTCCGCCGTTTCACAAGAAATAAATGTTAATCTTATTGAAAAAGGCGCGATGTATATAAAAGATCTGTTTAATCCGCAGTCCGTTTCCGAGGAACAGACGGAAACAACCGTTCCTCCTACTGAGGAAAAAACAGCCGCGCCCGAAATTATTACGAGTATTGAACTCGATTATGATGAAAACTTCCGCACAGAATATTATGTAGGTGAGAATTTTGACCGCAGGGGGCTTAATGTTTACCTTATTACGCAAAACGGAAAAACCCGGACCGATAAATATGAAATCATAACGGAATCGCCGTTTGCCCAAAAAGCGGGAGAACAGGCAGTTACAATAACCGCAGAAGGATTCAGCAAAAGCTTTACTGTCAGAATAATCAACTCCGAAAAAACGCCGGTTCTCAATTCAATCTATGCGACCTTCCCCAACGGGTTCGATTTCACCTACCGCGGCGAGCCGGATCTGAGCGGAATGCGTGTTTACGCCGTTTACAGCGACGGCAATGAAAAAGAACTCAGCCCCGGCGAATATGGTTTGAACATTAGCAAATCTCGCGTGCTATTAAAAGAAAAAACAACCGTTACCATTGAATACGGCGGCTGCACCTGCTCATTTGAGTTACAGGAGGGATGAAAATGAAAACAGTCAAAAGATTATTCACGATTTTTCTTTGTATAATTACGGCAGTCTCAACACTGCCGCTTACACCTGTTGATGTTTTTGCCGATTATGCAGAAGAAATTCTTATAAGTTCTGACGGAAATTGGAAATATGCCGTTACATGGGGTTCACCTTCACCGCTTAGGTATGATGAATTTGTTTGTTTATACAGATACATCGGTAACGAAAAAGATGTTATTATCCCTGAAACAATAGACGGTTTTTATGTTCAGCATATCGTGGACTATTGCTTTTACGGTGATACAAAAGAATACAATTCAAATACAGCCGTTCCGGATATGGAAAACTACGGCAGCAATGATTTGATTGAAACTGTTTTTGTTCCGTCAACTGTTGTTACAATCGGGAAGTATGCATTTTCCCGGATGGACAGTCTGAAAGAACTGATATTTGAGGATATGTATTCCCCCTATTCCGAAGATATATACATTTCCGAGGGAGCTTTTGCAGGTTCGCCGATGCTTAAAAAACTTGAACTGCCGGAAAAAAGGCTTGAAGGATACGCCGGAAATATATATTCAGCATTAAAAGATTCATATATATCGGAACTGAAAATACATCAAATAAGCAGTTCCGGTTCCGTAACATTGCCCCAAACGCTCGAGCATTTAATCATAACCGGAGATTTCTCGTCAGATGATATTCACAAAAGCGGTTGTTACGGCGTTTTCTCCTCTTATGTTAAAACTGTTGAGATAGAAGGGTATGCGCGGGCAGATTATGTATGGGCAAGACAGTTTTTATCGGAACTTAAGGACGCTGACGGTGAAATTACAAATTACCCCGATTTTATATTTCATCGGGTTCCCCAATATAAACTTGAGAAGCTTCTTGAAAACTCCGGATACAAAAAAAGGATAGATTACGAAACCGGATATACCGAATTTTCGGTTAACAGATTTCCGCTTGATGTCAGATATTACCCTTTTAATGGAGTAAGTTACGGTTCGGGCATCATATCCGGTGATTATGAGTATGCGCTCACTTATCTGGATAACGCTGTTATTATCGGTTATCACGGTAACGGTGAAGAAGTTGTTTTTCCGTCTGAAATTGACGGGTATCCTGTTACGGCAATAGGCGACGGTCAGAATACTCTATGCGGCAATACCTCTAACGATTCCGCTGTTACGGTAACAATACCCGACTCTGTTGAATTTATAAACAAAAAGGCGTTTTATAATTGGTATGCGCTTGAAAATATTGAGTTTTCACGGAATTTAAAAGTTATTGAATCGCAGGCGTTCCGCAATTGCAGAAGTCTGACCGAAATAGTCCTTCCGGATATAGTTTATCTTGGAACATACGCCTTTGCAGACTGCGGAATAAAAAAAGTGGCTGTTCCTTCGACATTAAAAGAAGTGTCTGCAATGTCTTTCAGTGAAATCGACAGAAGCTCGTTCCTGAGTCCGTCCCGTATTCTCGAAACAATAGAATTAAGTGACGGTGTTGAGATAATCGGGACAGGTGCATTCGAGTATGTGCCGGATGAAGACATCACCGATGATCCATTTGTTGAGCTGAACTTGCCGTCAACACTTATATTTATCGACTATGCGGCATTTAACGGAACAAATATCAAAGGAGAACTGAAAATTCCCGGCGGAGTGAAAAAAATAGACGACTTTGCGTTTTGCTCAAACACAAAACTGACATCCGTGACATTACCACAGAGACTTGAATATATAGGTGAAAAGTCGTTTTGCGGCTGTGTTATACAAAACGCACTTGTTCTTCCGGATTCGGTTTGTAAGTTGGAAGACTGCGCGTTTGACGCTTTAACTGTTCCGGAAATTGTTCTGCCTGACAGCATCATCGTTATTCCCAACGGATGTTTCAATGAAAGCAATATTGAAAAAATATCGGGAGGTCAAAACATAAAACTGATTGAAGATTATGCGTTCAGGCAGGCAACAATCGGTGAAATAACTTTGCCCGAAGGTCTTAAGTATTTAAGGCATACCGCTTTTGACAGTGCAAAAATCGGCACACTGTTTTACGGTGTAAACGGCAAAGATTTTGATGATTACAATTATTACCCTGCCGTGGGTGCGTTTGAAAAATCGGAAATACAAAACCTGATTATATCTCAGACGGCAAAGCACATTCCCGAACAGGTGTTTTACGGCGCGGTGATAACCGGTCGGATTACAATGCTGCCGGGAGTTGAAACAATATGCCCCAATGCATTTTATATGTCAACAATGAGCGAAATAACAATTCCCGAAACCGTAACAACAATCGGCGCTTACGCTTTTGCTTACTGCACTTCGCTTGAAAAAGCCGTATTCTCAGCCGTGAACTGTAACTCAGCCCGGTGCGTTTTTTACGGTTGCTCAAACCTGAATGAAGTGACAATCAGCGACGGCGTTAAGCAAATACCCGGAGCGATGTTCAAAGATACGGATATTGACAGCATAGTTTTGCCCGAAAGCATTACTGCCATAGGCAGCGAAGCGTTTAACTCAATAAAGCTTAAAAGCATTGTTGTTCCCGAAAATGTAACATTTATCGGGGCGGGAGCGTTCGCAGACTGCACGGAACTCGAGCGGGTCGATTTTCTCGTGAAAAGCTGCCGCCTCGGCACCGGTGAAAAGTATGTTTTTGAAAACTGCCCGGCTTTGAGTGAGTTCAATTTCGGCAGCAAAATCAAATACATTCCCGACAACCTTTTGAGGGGTTCGGGTGCTCTTGAAAATGTGACAATACCGGCAAGTGTGACCGATATAGGCTCATATTCATTCGCGTCAACAAAACTGACGCAAATCATTATTCCCGAAGGTGTGGAAAGCATCGGCGACGGCTGCTTTGAAAACTGCGCCTGCCTTGAACACATTACAATTAACGGCAACATTTATCTTATCGGTGACGGCACATTCAGCGGTTGCGGCAACCTGAAAGAAATATATATTGCCGACAGCGTCCGCAATATAGGGCGTTCAAGCTTTGCGGGCTGTTCTGCGCTCGAAACCGTCTATATGTCCCGTAATGTTGTCTATATTCCCGAAAGCTGTTTTGCAAACTGCACCGCGCTTTCCACCTTTACATGGGAAGCAGACAGCAAACTTATAGGCAAACTCGCATTCAGCGGCTGCACAATGCTGACGGATTTTGATTTTTTGGGAATTGAAAAGCTTTACCCAAACAGCTTTGAAGGCAGCGGCATAGGCAATGCCTCTCTCGGCGAAGCAAAAGGCGAAACAAATGCGACTCTTGAAGTGGTTGAGGAGCAAAGCTTTATGAACTGCGCCGAACTTCAGACTGTAGCTCTCGGCGGCAATGTCAGCACTGTTCAGACGCGAGCATTCGCCAACTGTGAAAATCTCGAAACCGCGATTATTTCCGAAAGTGTTGAAAGCATTTCTCCCGATGCGTTTGATAACTGCCCGAAACTTACAATTTACTGTCTTGAAAACTCTTATGCTCACCGTTACGCTCTGAACAACAACATTCAAGTAAGCACCTTTGTTGTCGCGCCCATTCCAAACCAGAAATATACGGGGCTTGCGATAAAACCGAATGTTTCCGTAACCGTTGGAGGAGAAAAACTTTCACGCGGGAGCGATTTCACGGTAAAATATTATGACAACATAAACGTCGGCACCGCTTCAGTCAGAGTCAGCGGCGCAAACGACTACAAAATGTTTTCAAGCACAGTCAATTTCACAATAATTACCCGGGATATTTCGGAAGCCTTTGTTTATTCAATTGATGAGCAGGAATATACCGGCTCGGCGGTGACTCCTTCTGTAACAGTTACTTACAGCGGCAGAACACTGCGGGAGGGTAAAGATTACACGGTGCAATATTCAAACAACACCTCCGCCGGAACGGCAAATGCAATAATAAAAGGCTGCGGCAATTTTTCAGGCACAAACACTGTGAACTTCACCATTTCTGAAAGCCCTGAACAGACTTCAATTTTGTTCAGAATACTTAAAACAGTAGGTAGACTTATTACAAGAATTATTGCATTAATTGTTTCACTTTTCAGGTAAGGATTTAGTTATGAAAAAAAATACAGCATTTCTTATTTCATTTGTTTTTGTCGCATTATTGTTTTCATCATGCTCAGCTACCGGTAATGCAGCTGAACCTTTTGCCGATAATAAATACACCTGCGCAGGAAATCTTCAACTCGGCAATAACGAACTTACCATCAGCGGTAAAAATATTTATTACACTTTTGAACCAGAAAAGGACGGCGTTTACTCTTTGAGCGCTGGTCTTGTCAATACTTATAAAAATACCGATGATATAACATCTAATGAACCTCTGTTTTCCCTGTTTGCCTGGTCTGCAGAAGATGAGACCTCTGAATTCAAGAATCTTTATTATTTCAAAAGTGCAGAAACTGTATTTATTACCTATGACTATCATGGTGATAACAGTCCTTCACTCATTATTGAATATCTTGGTGAAAATGAAGATGTAAAAAATGACTCCGATTCTTTAAAGATTATGGGCTCTGACGTCTGTTATGATGATGAAAGCGACAAATATCTTATAGTTGGCACTTTTACAATGTCATTTTCCGGCACCGCTGTAAAATATGAAAGCGGAGAAATTTACACGGATAGTGAAATAGTCCGCGGAGAAAACACTGTTGAAATTAATCTGCTTGGCAAAAGTTTCTATTTAAATCTGAACGTTTACGGCATTGAAGATTTTGTCGCGGGTATCCGACTGCCAGAAGAATTCAGAAAAAAAGGAACACGCACATATGATGGTGAAATTATACCTGCTTACCCTGAATATGTTATTGTTGAATATACTGACGGCAGAACAGTGAAGTCAGGAGATGCATTACATGATTATTATATTGAACTGCCCGACGGACAAGCAATAGGTGGATATTTATACTATGATGAAAACGAACATCTACTTTTTGAAATTGCAGATAAAACATATGATTTTGGTCCGAACTGCAAAAAGGCAAATTTCTTTCAAAATGTTGGATGTCTTATAAACAATCTGCGTGGTATAGTTGTAAAATCATCAGCTGAAATTGTTTTTTCCGTAAGTGTTGAAAGCAAGAACTTTTTCCGTGCCCTGATTGATGTTATAAGAAGAATTCCTTCTGCCGTTTCAGAAGAATACATCGCATTTTTTCTTGGCATTTAGTATAGATGAAAACAGTTTCTGCCAATCGTTTTGGCAGAAACTGTTTTTCTTTTTAATTCTCTATAACCAACCCTTTAAACGGCCCGCAATAGTTTTTTAGAATTACTGGTTTATGACTAACCGCCTAACAGGCGGGTATTTTTTATTATTACACCTCAATTTAAAGCCATTTTTTGATAGATGGGAATTTGTTGAGGAAGACCGTATACGTAAGAATAACGCCTCAAAAAAACGCCGTATGTTTACGTATATGCAACAACCCTATGCATATACGTAACAATCCCGGACAATCTCTTTCGATGAATCTATGCGTTCGTTTTTACTACTTTTTCATCGGCTTACGCTTTGCGTGTTGATGGGTATTTTGAACCTCATTTTAGGGAGCAAAACGTATATACGGTTCTGACGCAAAGCGTAACAGGTTACGTTTTTGCTTTTTTGCGGCTTTTTTTCAGAGTGGAAAAAGCGTATACGGTTATGCCGTTTTCAGGCATAAAAATACCCGGAGCAGTTTGATGCTCCGGGTGGTGGTAATTATATGGTTATTTCTGATCGATTATGAACGCCGCAGAGTTGAAAAGCTTTAAGAAGAAAGCGATTATTCTGCTGAAGAAATCGGATTTGACAGTAACTTTTTCCGTTTTGGATTCCGAAATCGTAGAGCCGCCCTTCATAAGGCGAGCGCATACGGTATAATCTGCCGCCGCGTCTTTCACGGTGTATGATTCGCCCGTGCCTTTATCTTCGCCGTTTATGAACCAGTGAAGCTTGTAACCGTCGGGAATGAAATCAGCCGAGGCGTGGAAGGTGACTGTTGTGCCGTAATCAACGCTTCTTGTCGCCTGATATCCGCTTATCGTAACAACGGGTTTCTTCATATCCGTATCATAAGCGCTGTTGCCGGGCTTGCCCGCGTTGATTTCGCTGCCGTCGGACATCTTGATAACAAGCTCGCCCTTGTCGTTGTAATACATACCCGTAATTGTGGGAGCATCCTTACCGTCAGCGCCGTCTTTGCCGTCCTGACCGTTTTGTCCGTCAGCACCATTCTGTCCGTCCTGACCGTCGGCGCCGTTCTGTCCGTCTGCGCCTACCGCTTTGATACCGAGCGAAGTCCAGTTCTCACCTTCATCATAGGAAACTTCCCATTCAAGTGTTTCGGGATTAATACGAAGCGAAGGAGTTTTTCCGTCCGCGCCGTTTTCACCATTCTGTCCGTCTTGACCGTCCTGACCATCGGCACCGTTCTGTCCGTTTTCGCCCGTGACTTTGCCGAGATCAAATACTCTGTCGTTAGTCAGTGTGACAATGAGGTGGCCGTTCTCGTCTATTTCGACATTTGCGATTCCGACTCCGTCCTGTCCGTCAGCACCATTCTGTCCGTCCTGACCGTTTTGTCCGTTTTCACCGGTCGCTTTTATGCCGAGAGATGTCCAGGTTTCGCCGTGGTCGTAGGAAACCTCCCAGTAATTGGTTTCTTCGTTTATTCTGAGCTGAGGTGTGATGCCGTCGGCACCGTCCTGACCATCCTGACCATTCTGTCCGTCTTGACCGTCCTGACCATCGGTGCCGTTCTGTCCGTTTTCGCCGGTCGCTTTAACGCCGAGCGATGCCCAGGTTGCGCCGTTATCATAGGAAACTTCCCAGTAATTCGTTTCTTCATTTATTCTGATCTGAGGCGTGATACCGTCGGCGCCGTTCTGTCCGTCCTGACCATTCTGTCCGTCTTGTCCGTTTTGGCCGTCTGCGCCATTTTGACCGTCTTCACCGGTCGCTTTAACTCCGAGCGAAGCCCAGGTTGCGCCGCCGTCATAGCTGACATACCAGTAATTGTCTTCGCCTATTTTCAACTTCAAGTCAGCCGGTTTGACGGTGAATTCAACTGTAACGGCAATGCCGTAATATGTGCCGTCTCCGAAGAACGCGGCCGTTATACTGTGTTCGCCTACCGAAAGCGTTCCCGTCTCATAAACCGCCGTGCCGTTTTCAATAACGACTTCTTCTCCCGTAGATTCCGAATCGATGCTGAACAGCACACTTCCCTGCACATCGGCGGACAGGGTTGCGGTAACAGTTACATTATTGCCGTAAACGGGATTTTCGGGTGAAACCGCCAGGGATATGTCAAGAGTATCTTTCGGGGTGTAAGCCGCTTTTAATGCAACCGGAGTGCTGATTGTCTCATCGGGTGAAGTGGTGAATCTGACTGTATGACTCTCACTCCATCTGTCAGATTCTTCTCCGTCTTCCACTCCGTCTGCATACCAGCCGTCAATTTCGCGGCCGGTCTCAGCCAGAACGAGACCCTGCGGAACTTCACCGAGTATTATTCCTCCGTTTGAGCCGAATGAATAAATATCGTCACCAACCCTTACGGCATGATTGTTATATATCTTGCTTTCGCCGGTAATACGGGCTGTGCCGTTTATGACCAGAACGCCGCCGCCCATACCGTAATTGTTGTCTGATTCCGCTGTGCAATCCGTTATTTCGCCGCCGCTCATATCAAAAGCAACAGCAGAGTTGCTGCTTGCGGTTCTGATGCAGACACCGCCGCCGCCGTATTTGGAGGTCGTGCAGCCCTTTATTGTTCCGCCCGTCATGGTAACTCCGGAATTTGCATATATGCCGCCGCCGTAATTTGTGCTGCTGCAATCCTGCAAAGTTCCGCCTGACATTTCAAACACGGAGTTATATACATATACACCGCCGCCGCTCATGCCGGAGCAGTTTTTGATAACGCCGCCTGACATTGTAAATTCGGAATTATCTCTGACAAAAACGCCGCCGCTGTAATGTGAACCGATGCAATTACTTATGGTTCCGCCCGTCATATTAAACCGGGAGTTATCGTATACAAGAACTCCGCCGGCTACGGTGTCGCTTCTGCAGCCGGAGATTTCTCCGCCATACATATTGAATGCCGCTTTCTCAAGCTGAACTCCCCCTGCCATATCTACTCCGTTACGGCCGCTGAGGGTAACTCCGTCATACATATTCAGTTCGGACGCATTCATAACCGATATCAGCGGATAACAGGGATTGCCTGTAAGCGGCGGTTTATCAACAATGGATAATGTTTTATCATAATCCGCGGCTCCAAGATTCAATACCGAGCCGTTCTTTGCAGATAAAAAGCAGTTAACAAGATACAGTGTGTGATTCTCACCGTAAATTGTTACCGAGGTATCAGAACCGCCGGTCAGGGTTATTTTATTGTTAACGGTTATATCCGCGCCGAGGGTAATTGTGTAACTGCCGCCCTCGCCGGCATTGATTTCCTGAATCGCAGCCGACAGTTCCTCTTCCGTTGAAACAGTATAGTCTGTAACATCTGTTCCCGCATCTCCCGCGGTAACAGGTCCGAGATCTTTCACCGTGCCATCGGTAAGCGTAACAATGAGGTGGCCGTTCTCGTCTATTTCAACATTTGCGATTCCGACTCCGTCCGCGCCGTCTTGTCCGTCGGCGCCGTTCTGACCGTTTTCACCCGTCGCTTTAACGCCGAGCGAAGTCCAGGTTGCGCCGTTATCGTAAGAAACTTCCCAGTAGTTGGTTTCTTCATTTATTCTGAGCTGAGGAGTGATACCGTCTTGTCCGTCAGCGCCGTTCTGACCGTTTTCACCCGTTGCCTTAACGCCGAGCGAAGTCCAGGTTGAGCCGTTGTCGTATGAAACTTCCCAATAATTCGTTTCTTCATTTATTCTGAGCTGAGGAATATCCCCCGTGGGCTGTGTGGCGGGTCTGAACGCCTTGAGAAGCGGATAAGAATCCGTAACATACCAGGCGACGCTCGTGTCTTCACCGCCCGAGAAGAAACCAATCATATTTTCACGGGCGGCTGTGCCCGTCATCTGCGCCGTGGTAAGCCCGCGGACATTTTCCGCGTTTACATCGATACCTACGGCGTTAACTCCGGTTACCTTGTCTGTATCATAATAGCAGTTCTTCATTTCGTGAGGTGAACCATACGGATAGTTTGCGTCATATTCCTGATAAAGTCCCACAACACCGCCGACATAATCGTCACTGCAGGATACGCTGCCGGTGTTATAACAGTTGATTAAATCACCTCTTGAATAGCCCGCAATGCCGCCGACATAATCGACACCGCCGGATACACTGCCGGTGTTGTAGCAGTTCTTTATGGTTCCTCTGCAAAATCCCGCAATGCCGCCGACATACATACCGCTGCCGGATACACTGCCGGTGTTATAGCAGTTCTTTATGGTTCCTTCGTTATATCCCGCGATGCCACCGACATACGTATCGCCGTATATGGAACCGCCTTCAACGCCGACATTTCTGACTGTGCCTTCCTCATTAACATATCCGAACAGTCCGGCTCTGTCTCCGTAATTCTGAGGTGTTGAAAGCCCGGTTACCTTGTGCCCCTGACCGTCAAATATGCCGGAATAATTACTTATTGGAGTCCAGTTTTCATCATCCGCGGTAATATCCGCCGTGAGCACGGCATTGAGTTCTTCTTCACCGCCGTTTACACGGTTTGCGAACGCCTTGAGTTCTTCATAAGTTCCTATCTGTAAAGCATCGGCGGGGATTTCATCATCTTCCTCATTGCCGCCCGAGCCTGAACCGTTGTTATAATCATAATGAATAGTCGCGCCGGACTCAACATCTCCGACAAGATATTCGTTGCCGTAGTCT
Organism: Oscillospiraceae bacterium; assembly: GCA_902787025.1. Taxonomy (GTDB): domain Bacteria; phylum Bacillota; class Clostridia; order Oscillospirales; family Acutalibacteraceae; genus CAG-177. Next base: position 18,155 of record CADAER010000021.1, read on the forward strand.
ATGTTTATTGAATTCCAGCCGGACTGACTGCCGCTGTAATAAACATCTTTCAGCTCTCTGCAGGACCCGAACGCCATAATCTCTATTGTCTCAACTCCGCTGCCCATATAAACAGTTTCAAGACCATAACAGCAGCTGAACGCACTTTCGCCTATGGTTTTTACGCTGTCGGGAATAACAACAGATATGAGTTCATAACAGCAGCCAAACGCATCTGTGCCGATTGCCGTTACGGGCCTGCCGTCTATGGCGGACGGTATGGTGACATCTCCGCCCGCGCCGTTGTAATGGTCTATTGTGACACTGCCGCCGTTTACGGTGTATCTGTAGTCACCGTAGTATTCCGCCGACACTCCGATTCCGCCGACAGCCACCGTGCCGAGCACAAGCATCAGCGAGAGTAAAAGAGATATAACGCGTTTTGATGTTTTCATTTCCATATCCTCCTTATGAGTCATTATGAGAAATTTACATACACAAATATATTAACATATTAACTCGGTTATTTACAATATATTTATTAAAAAAACGCCCGAAGCAACCGAAAAAAATCCGTTGCTCCGGGTGCTGCTTTTTTATGTCAGCAAATGCTGCTTAAAAGATCTGCTATTGCCTTGCCGAGGATTTTTTCGATTAACTCCGCGAAGAAGGCTTTGAGGCGGTCGAAGAAGCCGTTTCTGACCTTGACGGTCTGTTCTTCGCTTTCGGCGATTGTGTTACCGTCTTTGTCAATGACCTTCGCCTGAACGGTGTAGTCTTCTGTCGGGTCTTCAACTGTGTAGCTTTCGCCCGTGCCGGCATCCTTACCGTTTACGAACCAGTGAATCTCCGCGCCGTCGGGCATATTATCCGCTTTGGCGGTGAAGGTTTTTTCTTCTTTATAACCGATCGGACCGTCATCGCCGTCGCTTTTAACGGTTACATCAACACTGCTGATTGTGTAAACGGGTCTGATTGTAACGCCGCCGATTGCGAGGGTGTAATCCTCCCACTTGCCTGTGTAGCCTTGCTTCTCGGGGACGGCGGGTTCGGTTATGTTCTTGGTTTCAACGGTGTAGGAAACTTCCTTAACCGTTTCGCCGTTTTCATCAATGAATGTGGCTGTATATTCGATTGCCGTGAATTTACCGTTGATTATGATGTCCTCTGCGGGCATTGTCGCGGGAATTTCGTCAATCCACCTGAATGTATAGCCGTCTTTTTGCGGGGTTCTCGGCTGAGTGACGGGCTGACCGAATGATGACTGAGTCTTTGCAAACTCTTTGCCGTCAACAATCCAGGTTGCAGTGTGAATATTACGCTGAACGGTAAGATCATCTTCAAGCTTTGAGAGGATTGCGTCAACCGCCGCTTCGTTTTCTTCGAGGGATTTTTCCTCGTCATATTCGAGAGCGTCGATTTCGTCTTTCGCGTCAGCGATGATTGCCTTGACCGCGTCGCTGTCGCCGTCCTGAGCGAGGGCGTCGGCGTCTTCTTTTGCGTTGTCTTTGTATTCGTCAAAGGCGTCTTTGCGGGCCTCGAGCATTGAGCCCTCGTCAGTGACGACATAATCATCCGTTACGGTCTGACCATTCAGGTCAACGGAGGCGGTGTAGGTTGTGTAACCGTCCGCTTCGGTAGTGGCGGGAGTGTCAACGGATGTTACGGAGTCAGCTTCGACGGATTTTTCCGCTTCGCAGACGGAGCAGGTTGCGGTGTATGTCGGGTGTTCGACATCATCCCAGTTCCAGACGGGTTCGTTCCAGACATGAGAATCCTTATCAAACACACTGTTGCAATTTTCGCAATTATGCCAGTGTTCGGATTCGTTAAAATTCCATTCATCTCCCGCCTTGTGGATTCTGATTGTAAGGCAAAGCTCGTGAACGGTTGACTCGGGCAGCGGGGCGCCGTTTGTCTCCATTTCAAAATCAAGCAGTTCACCGTTGTTGACGGTTATGTTTTCTTCATTTAAGTTTTCGCTAAAAATATATGAACCTCTGTCTGTAATATCCAGTCTGATTATCGGGCAATCCGCATCCGTAGCGACAAACGGCTCAAAGTTTTCAATGTAATTGATTCCTTCCTGTTTTACCCAGCAAACGGAACCGGGGTCAATCGCGTAACCGCACCCGTCCGGAACGGATATGACTTCAACGGGATTATCGGTGTCGCTGATTGTTGTTCCGCTGAATGTTCTCTGAGCGTTCAAAACAATATTGTCAACTGTTATAAAGCCGTCAGGCTGCGGTTGCCGCTTTGCCCTGAATGCCAGGAACAACTCATGATCATATTCGTGCCAGGAGTCAGAAGGAAGCGTGATGTAAGTGCTGTTCCTGCTGTTTTTTACGTTATTACTTCCGGATTGAACCCCGCCCAGAAGGAGCATGACTCCGTCGCCGATTTCACTCAGAACATATCCGTCCTGCAGAGTGATTTCAACGCTCAGAGCGCTTGACGCCGGAGCTGTAACCACATTCAATTCGGGAACGGAATTATACATATAAGGATTATATTCGTAAAGCTCAACGCCGTTGACCTTGACGTTTTTCACGGCGTCCAGACAGTTTTCTTCGCACCAGCCGACAACATCAAACGCAACGGAATCATCAGCGTGAATCCTGAAAGGTATTGCGGCCGTCAGCAGCGTGAGAACGGCTGTCAAGGATATTATTCTTTTAATATATTTCATATGGACTGTGTCTCCTGTTTTATAAAATAAGGTTATTACCTGCAAACATGCGGTTTGCGGCAATTACATAAGTCCGTAAAAAGCGTCATAATACCTTTCGCCGTCAGGCTGCTGACCTGAGCAAAGTTCAACAACTATTCCCGCCTGCACATTATCTGAACGGTTGCCGCGTTCATCAATTTCATAATCATGCCATCTTGATTCCAGCTTGTCGTTGGGAATATATGTATAGTTTGCGGAGGTTGACGGGTCCATAAAGAAGATATTGTCTCTGTTGTAACCGACAGCGACAACCCAGTGTCCGCACCCCCATTCATTGCTGTAATCGAGGTCCATTGAATATTCTTCGTCATAATTCCAGTTCCACGCCTGTATGTCGCAGATTACGGGATTGCCTTTGTCAAGTTCTTTCTTTAAATCCTCCAGGGTCATTCCCTGCCTGAATTCCGCATTGAAATACTGAGTTTCTTCATCATTAAAACGCACTGAGTTAAGATATTCTGTCATTGCTTCGGCTCTGACTCCGTATTCTTCGTCCGCATCAAGAGCATTTGCCAGGTTATCTTCACGGATATCAAATTCATATTTTGCGTAACGCAGCAAAGACTGCACGCAGGCAACTCCGCTTGTATAAGTTTGTGCCTGTCTGAAAATCGGAACCCTTAACAACACCCTTGAATGTGCGTGGCGCTGTAAAATAGATTTGTTAAATGAATAAAAATATTCCCAATCACCGAATCTGCTTTCGGCTCTGGCCGCTATAGGCGCCAATATGCTGCATAAAGCTATTGTGCAAACAGAAATAATTACAATAATTTTTCTGAATTTACTCATAATCATTACTCCTTATAACAGTTTATATATTTTCAGCAGATGCTGCTTAAAAGGTCGGCTATTGCCTTGCCGAGGATTTTTTCGATTAACTCCGCGAAGAAGGCTTTGAGGCGGTCGAAGAAGCCGTTTCTGACCTTGACGCTCTGGACTTTGGTTGTGTCGAGAGTGTTGCCGTCTTTGTCAATAATCTCGGCGTAAATGTTGTAGTCATCGGTCGGGTCTTCTACTGTGTAGCTTTCGCCTGTGCCTACATCCTCGCCGTTTACGAACCAGTGGATTTCCGCGCCGTCGGGAAGATCTTCCGCTTTGACGGTGAATGTCTTATCCTCCTTGTAGCCGGTTTCGCTGTTTTCTTCATAATCCTCAATCTGAATTGAGGTTATGTTCGCGTAAACGGGCTTGATTGTAATATCGCTTGTGCCGAGAGTGTATTCCTCCCACTCGCCCACATAGCCCGCTTTTTCGGGAACGGCAGGTTCGGTTATGCTTTCATCTTCAACAGTAAATTTGACTTTCTCAAGCGTCTCGCCGTTTTCGTCAACGAAGGTGGCGGTGTATTCAACCGGTGTAAACACGCCGTTGACTGTTACATCTTCTGCGGGCATCGTTTCGGGAATTTCGTCAATCCAGGCGAAAGTGTAGCCTGCCCTTTCATCAACCTCGGGCTCTGTTATATTGCTACCGAAGGGGATTGTTTCGTTCTTGTATGATTCTCCGTCAACCGTCCAGGTGAGTTTATAATCAACGGGATTTGAAACATATGTCGCGGTATATGTCACGTCACCTGATACGCTTGTAATTTCGGGAGACCAGCCTGCGAACGAATATGTATATTGCGCAGTCGGTTCTTTTGCTGGTGTTTCGCCCGTGTAAGCAGGTGTTTCGCCGTAGGCAACGGAGCCGCTCTGAAGAGGTGCTCCGTCGTCATTTTCAAATGTGATTGTGAATGTATCTATTGCAAAATTCGCAACCAGATTGCGGTCTTTATCAACCGTGAATGTATATTCGGCATCCGTGCTGACTTCTTCGCCGTTTTCGGTCCAGTTGACAAAATGGTAATGGTCTTTGGGCGTTGCGGTAACAGTTGCGGAACTGCCGTAGTCATATGTGCCGCCTCCCGTAACAGTTCCGCCTTCGGTCGGGTTCGCCGAAACCGAAACGCTCTTGACCTGAAGTTTGAAATTTGCGACAAGATTGCGGCTTTGTTCAACCGTGAATGAATACTTCGCGTTTGTGCTTACTACAGAGGTGCCTTCTTCTGTCCAGCTGACAAAATCATAACCTGTTTCCGGCGCAGCGGTTAAAGTAACATCCGCACCTTTGTAGGTCTTGCCGCCGCCCGTTATTGTGCCGCCGCCGGTCGGGTTTGCCGTTACGGTTATTGTCAGAGGATTTGTTATGATTACTTTTACGGCGGGGAATTTTTCATCCGCGCTGACATCATACACCAGGTAAACATCGCTGCCTGTTTCAAGCGGATCTATAATATAGTTTGCCGGTTCAACTATTTCATTGCCGTTCTCAGTAATTAAGCTGCCTTTAATCCACAGCGCGCCGTATCTTGTGCCGCCTTCGAGCGTCACAAAGCTGTCGCCGGAAACGGTAAAGTTTTCTTCATCTGAAAAATACAGACCTCTGCCATATGTGCCTGTGCATCCGGATTCAACAGAACTGTCTGATATTGTCAGCGCAGACGCGCAGAAAATGCCGTATTGATCTCCCGTGCCTTCGGCATAAACAGAGCTGTTTCTGATATCGATATCATCGGCGATGATGCCGGTGCCGCCGGAGTCACCACCTGTGGCTGTGACGTTGATATCCGCGCCGTCAATCAGCAAATCACAGTTTATTAAAATACCGTTTTTTTCTGCCGTTATTGAAAGTTTTCCGTCGCCGGTTAAGGCAAGGCCGGAAGACGCTGAATTGTTCACCATCCAGATACCGCGCTCCGCGGGACCGAGGGTATTTTCACCCTCAAGGTTGATTGTGATGTTAAACTCCTTGTTTTCAACAAGAATGTTTGAATCGTGTGTGCCGCCGGACTTATAAGACTGCGTGCCGGTGATTGTCGCGTTATTGAGATAAAGCGTGCCGCCCTTGCCGTCCGCATCGGGAACGAATTTAACCGAGCCGCCGTCGGAGACTGCAATGCCGTCAAGCTCCGCGAGTGAATCCGCATTGTCGCTCGTTACCTGATTACCGCCGACCCAGATGGGATATTCAATAACAATCACTGTTTTGGGCGGCCAGTCTTCGGGCTGAATGTTTTCGGCGGTAATCTGTTCGCCGTTTTCATCAAGATTAAAGCCCTCGAGGTGGGGATAGAAAAAGCATTCATCCGTGTTTGCCTTTGTAAGCCAGGGATTTTCTTCGCCCGCTTCATAGGCAAAAGTCATATTGTCAAGCGCATTTGCGCCGGTCATCAGCTCGGTGGTGAGACCTGTGACGGTGGCGATTGTGGAGTTTCCGACAGCTTTCCAGTTATTATCCGCACTTGCTCCGTCTATTTTTACTGTATTTCTGTCATAATAGCAGTTTTTGACTGTGCCTTCTTTGTTTTCCCTCACAATGCCGCCGGTATAATCGCCTGTTACAATTCCGGTGTTGTAGCAGTTAATCAGCGATCCATAGTTTCTTGCGGCTATGCCACCGGCATAAACATAGTCTCCTGCTTCCGTTACATTACCAGTGTTATAGCAATCCCTCACGGTTCCATAGTTCTCTCCAACCATGCCTCCTGATTTAAGAGTACTTGTCACAGAACCGGTGTTGAAACAGCGCTGAATTGTGTATCCGTTTCCGTTGTATCCCGCGATACCGCCTGCCAGGTGTGAACTTGATATGGTGCCCGTAAAATAACTGTTCTGAATTGTTCCGTTGTTGGCTCCCGCAATACCGCCGACAAAAGCGTTATCTGCGGTGCTGTTGACAATGCCGGTGTTGTAACAGTTCTGCACCGTGCCTTCGCTTTTTCCGACCACTCCGCCGGTATACATACCGCCCGTAATGCTTCCGTCTTCAATGCCGACATTCCGGACGGTTCCGTCTGAACCCATAAAGCCGAAAAGTCCGGTATGTTTGTTGGAAGGATTATTGTAATAAAGCCCGGTAATCACATGGCAGTTACCTTCAAATGCGCCGATGTAGGCATAATAATAATCGGAACCCATGGGAGTCCAGTCGGTTGCGTATTCCGTATCATCCGGGTCATATTTGCATTCAATGTCTTTCATCAGTTTTGCGCAGGCGCCGCGGTTCTGAGTCTGTCCGTCAGTACCGTTGACTACGGAAGCGAACAGTTTCAAATCAGCATAATCACAAATCATATAGGGCCAATCTTCGGTGCCCGCGCCCGAAAGAGTGCCCGGCACTTTTATAAGCACCTCGCTTGCGTTTCTATTGCCTATCACATACGCCTCGCCGTTCGAGTCGTTGAGATTGATATCAGCGGCGGAGATTGCGTTTCCCGAGCCGTTGCTTTTCGCGTAAACCGAGCCGCCGTTGACTGTCAGATATTCGTCGACAAAGATGGCGAAATCATCTCCGTTACAGACAGCGCTCACCGAGCCGCCGTTGACTGTCATTGAGCCGTCGCCGACACTGATGGCGCAATAATCTCCGTTACAGACAGCGCTCACCGAGCCGCCGTTGACTGTCATTGAGCCGTCGTAGACATTGATGGCGCAATCATCTCCGTTACAGACAGC
>CADAER010000021.1:25387-25817 GCA_902787025.1 Oscillospiraceae bacterium
CAGATATTGTTTCTGCGGAAGCAACCGCAACTATCGAATCGCAATCGATAATAATATTTGTTTCATGCGCATAGATTACACTATCAGAAGTATTGTTAACTGTAAGCTTCGCGCTGCCCATGATTGTCAGGTCAAAGCCGAGAAAGGTTGCATTAATGCAGTCGTTGTCACACTCCAACTCAAAGTTGTCAAAGGTCAGAATATGATTATCTGCATCATACTCAACCTTGCCGTCATAATAACTGCCGTTGCTTTCAAGGTCAATTGGCTCATCGCCAACTTCAAGATAACCGTCATCCGCGCTCGCGGTCAAAGGCGCCGCCGCGCACACGCCCGGCACCAGCAAAAGTGCGAGCAGAAGGGATATAATCCTTTTTGATGTTTTCATAGCTCTTCCTCCAAAAAAATAATCTGAGAAACGCCTATAAAA
>CADAER010000022.1 GCA_902787025.1 Oscillospiraceae bacterium
CGCGCAGACTGTTATGCCTATGCCGCACAGGAAGAATGCCATCGCCTCGAGTTCGAAATAATCCGTGCCGGTGGCGATGGTTCCTATCATCATATAGAGCCACTCAACAACAATGTATCCCATAAACACGCAGACGAGAGTGAAACTCATCTGTTCGTCTCTGTAAAGAACGCACGCCGACGAAAGCATCTGGAACAGAGTTATGAAAATCATTACGGTAACCTGCTTGAACGCGGGCTGACTGCGTTTTTTCGTTTTGCCTTCCGCCACCGTGTCTCCTCCTTTCGTGTTTTTCGGAATAATCTCATCTGTATTGAATTTATATTTTAGCATATATCTGTAAAAATCTCAACAAAAATAAGCAAATTTCGGCTTTACAAAGCGTTTTTCTTCCGTTAAATAAATGTTTACAATTTTATTCTTGCAAAAGAGTGCATAAGAGATTATAATATATTAAATATTTTTATAATGGATTATTATGTGCAGAAAGGATGTGCGGCAGACGGAAGCGTATTTTGACAACAGTGCTACGACAAAACCGTGTGCCGAAGCAGCAGCCGCGGCGGAAAAAGCGATAAAGGAAGTATGGGGAAATCCGTCATCACTGCACAGATCCGGTATGGCGGCGGACGACCTTCTGACGCTCAGCCGTGAAAGAATATCCGCAAGACTCAACTGCTCGCCCGATGAGATTTATTTCACCTCGGGAGGAACAGAGAGCAACAACACCGCTTTACGCGGCGCGGCGCTCCGTCTTAAAAAACAGGGCAATAAAATAGTTTCAACCGCCGTCGAACATCCGAGTGTTTACGAAACGCTTTCCGACCTTGAAAAAGAAGGCTTCGAGGTTATAAGGCTCAAGGTTGACGGCGAAGGAAAAATAAGCGAAGACGACCTTTTCAGCGCGGTTGACGAAAAGACCGTTCTTGTCAGCATTATGGCTGTCAACAACGAAACCGGCTCTGTTCAGCCCGTGCAGGCGGCCAAAAGGGCTGTCGCGAGAGCGCACTCACCCGCGCTCATACACTGCGACGCCGTTCAGGCTTTCGGGAAAATGCCTTTGAAGCCCTCCTCTCTCGGCGTTGACCTTATGAGTATCAGCGCGCACAAGATTCACGGAATCAAAGGAGCGGGCGCTCTCTACATAAGAAAAGGCGTTAAAATAGCTCCGCTTGTTTTCGGCGGCGAACAGGAAAACAAACTGCGTCCCGGCACACAGGCAATGCCCGCCATAGCGGCGTTCGGCGCGGCGGCGAAGGCTCTGCCCGACATTGAAAAAGAACTCGCTTCGGCAAAAGAACTCCGTGATTATATGCTCTCGCTCTTTGAAAAAATCGGCGGAATTGAAATAAACTCCCCCGCGGACGCTCTTCCGTTTATCACCAACATATCGGTTACCGGCAGAAGAAGCGAACCCATGCTGAGTTTCCTCTCTGAAAAAGGCGTTTATGTTTCGTCGGGCTCGGCGTGCTCAAAGGGTAAAAGAAGCAGAGTGCTTTCCGAGATGGGACTGAGTTCGGAAAGGCTTGAAAGCCCGCTTCGCATAAGTTTTTCCCGGTTCACTACAAAAGAGGAAATCGACTGCCTTGCCGATGCTTTGAAGCAGGGAATTGAATATATCAGACCTTCGAAATAAAGGAAATGAAATGAACGAAATCATACTTGTAAAAAACGGCGAGCTTGCTCTCAAAGGGCTTAACAGGAGAAACTTTGAGGATATGCTCATTAAAAATATGCGTCTTCGTCTTGAAGGACTCGGCACCTTTGATTTTTCATCACAGCAGTCCACGGTTGTGGTTACTCCGCACGACGATGTTACCGATATGGACGAGGCCTTTTCAAGAATCTGCAAGGTTTTCGGCATAGCCGGTCTTTCACGCGCGGCAAGCGTTGAAAAGGATATGGGCGTTATTCTGCGCTCAACCGCCGAATATCTTAATGACAGAATACTGTCCGCGCGCACTTTCAAGGTCAACGCGAAAAGAAGCGACAAAACGTTTCCGCTTGCCTCTCCCGAAATCTGCGCCCAGGTCGGAGGATATATTTTAAGCAGATACCAGCATCTTTCGGTTGATGTGCATAACCCCGACCTAATTATCACGGTTGAAATACGCGACCACGCGGCTTATATCCACGGCAATCAGGTCAAGGGCGCGGGCGGAATGCCCGTAGGCAGCTCGGGCAGAGCGGCTCTGCTTATTTCGGGCGGCATTGACAGCCCCGTCGCGGGTTATATGATGGCGAAAAGAGGTCTCGCGCTGACGGCGGTTCACTTCGCCTCGCCTCCCTACACAAGCGCGAGAGCGGAACAGAAGGTTCACAAGCTTCTTCAGAAGGTGGCGGCTTATTCGGGCAGAATAGTTCTTTTCACAGTGCCGTTCACCGAAATCCAGGAACAGATAAAAGACAACTGCCCCGAAGATTTATTCACGCTTATTATGCGCAGAATGATGATGCGCATTTCACAGATAATAGCCGCGGACCAGAACTGCGGAGCGCTCATCACAGGCGAGAGTGTCGGTCAGGTCGCTAGCCAGACGATGCCTGCCATAGCCTGCACCCAGGCGGTATGCAATATTCCGGTTTTCCGTCCGCTTATCGGCATGGATAAAGACGAGGTTGTCGCTATTTCACGGAAAATCGACACCTTTGACATATCAATTCTTCCCTATGAAGACTGCTGCACGGTATTTACGCCGAAGCATCCGAGAACAAAACCGACGGTCGAGATGGTCGAAAAAGCGGAAAAGGTTCTCGACATCGACGCTCTTGTTGACAAAGCGGTCAAAGGGGTAAAAATGAAAATCATTCACGCCTATAAAACAGACAGCGAGGATGATTATGAATAATACAGCGAAAAAAGCGGTTGATCTGCTTTTGAAAAACGGCAGAACGGTTGCCTGCGCCGAATCCTGCACGGGAGGGCTTATCGCCAAACTCATAACCGATATTCCCGGCTCTTCGGAGGCTTTTCACTTAGGCGCGGTGACATATTCGAACGATATAAAGAACAAAGTTCTCGGCGTTGAGAAAAAAACGCTTGACACATACGGAGCGGTCAGCGAACAGACCGCCGTCGAGATGGCACGGGATGTCCGCAAACTCGCGGGAGCGGATTACGGTGTTTCGTCAACCGGAATTTCGGGTCCCGGCGGGGACGGAATATGCAACGAGGCGGGCCTCAGTTTTATCGCGGTAAGCACCGCGGAGAAAACGGTCTGCAAAAGGCTCGAAACACACAGCGACGACCGCGAATTCAACAGAAATCACACAGCGGAAAGCGCGCTTTCACTGTTGATTGACATAATTGAAAAATAAACCGAATTCACATATAAGGAGGAACAAAAATGGACGAAAACAAAAAACCCGGTCAGGAAAACCCGGACGATTTTGATTTTGACAATTTCTTCGATTCATTTGAGAATTTTGAGCCGTTTGAGGCTTTTGAATCTGAAGAGAAAAAAGCCGAGCAGAAGCAGGAATCCGCTCCCGCTCAGGAAAGTGCGGAAGAGGACCTCAATTTCATCAACTCGGCAAAGCAGGATATTGATGACATAATCTCATCCTACTCCGAGCCCGAAAAGGATTCGGCTCCTCAGGTTGAAATTCCCGCGGGCACACAGCAGAGTTTCAATATCAACATTAGCCCGAAAAATATCAAAAGGAACCAGGAAGCGGACGACTACACTCCGTCAGTCACTTTCATTCCCGATGACGCTGTCAACTCCGAAATAATCCGCAGAGTCGTGCTTTCAATTTCGATTATCGTCATTGTGTTAAGCGCCGCGTATCTGCTTAAAAGTTATATTCTGGACCCGTATATGTCGGAAAAGAAAAACACGAAAGCGGCTGGCGATCTTATTGTTGTTGAGAACTTCCCCGAAGGAACAAAGGAAAGCGAAATGTGGGATGAACTCAAAAAGAAATATCCCGGCGTTGAATTCGCTCCCGATATGCTTATAAAATACGCGAATCTTTACGCAGCAAACCCCGACCTTCGCGGCTGGATCACGATAGCTCCCTTCGGAATTGATATGCCTCTCGCCCAGGGCGCGGACAACAGCTACTATCTTAAACGCGATATTTACAAAAAATGGACGGAATACGGCGTGCCTTATTTTGACTACCGCAATTCGACCTATCTGCTCGACAGAAACACTATCGTTTACGGTCACAATATGAAATACTCCGACAAGATTTTCGGAATGCTTGAAGATTACAAGACCGTTGACGGCTTCAAGAGAGCGCCCACAATCCAGTGCAATACGATTTACGAAGACTACACCTGGAAGATTTACGCGGTATTCATCACTAACAGCGAAGCGAAGGATGACAACGGCTATGTTTTCAACTACACCTTCACAAGGCTGCCCGATGAAAAGTTCAAGGAATACATCTCTTATGTTGATAAGAGAGCGCTTTACACAACAGGCGTTGACATTCTGCCCACTGACAATATTCTTACCCTTTCAACCTGCTGCTATGACTTTGACAGCGCGAAGATAGTTGTTCTTGCAAGACTTGTCCGCGACGGTGAAAGCGCCGAAGTTGACACATCAAAAGCAAAGACAAATCCCAATCCCCAGTATCCGCAGGCATGGTATGACGCATACGGCAAAACCAATCCATACGCCAATGCCGGCAGATGGTATGCTAAATAACAAGAAAGGAGAGCGGTCGCAGTTACACTGCGCTGCCGCGACATCTAAATATGATTAACAGCAATGCCTGCATAATGTCCCTGAGCAAGACAATGAGCGCCGAGACAACACGCGCTCTCACTATCCTTCAGGAAGCGGTCAGCAACTATTTCAACTGCACTTCAAACGCGTATTCATCGGTTAAACAGCTTCTCGCCCAGCTCGGCGAAAGGCTTAAAGAGAACAGCCTTGTAATAATCGCCGCGGAGCCTGCGCTCTTCTATTCGGCAAAAGAGATTTTCTGCCAGGCTCTTTCGCTCAAGTGTGAGAACAGCGAAGATGTTATCGCTTCGCTCCCCACCTCATATTTCCCGAAAAACGAGCGTGAATACAGGGTTGTCGCGGGTTTCCCGAAACACTCGGACATCCTTTTCACCCCGAACGGACTTTTCAGCGGTTTCTGCGTTGCGAACGGCACACAGAGAATAGCGTTTGTTCCGCTTGAGGAAAAGATTACCGCCACTCTTCTCGCGGGTTCTCTCGGAGAAACGCTCGCCCGTTTCGGCGATGAGAACAATATTGTTGTCTCCGACATTCTTTCCGACGATTCCGAAGCCGAAGAACCGGCCGCGGTAAGCGCGGATGATGAAGTTACAAAGGAAGCCGGCGCACCCGCTGCTCCCGCCGTTCCCGCCGATGTTCCCGTTGCTCCGGTTGCGCCTGTCGCTCCCGTTGTCGCGGCTGCCGGTGAGCCTGAGAAGAAGTCTTTCAGGGAAATACTCAAGGAAGATGTTCAGGAGCTTATCAAAGCCCTTATCGATACGGATTCAACTCTTGCCATAGCTCAGAACGCGTCGCTCAAGCATCTGCAGCTTCTTATCAAAAACACTCCCGGCTCGGAAGACCGTGTCATATTTGACGAAACTCCTGTTGAAAAATGGCAGGGCGGTAAATTCAACGAATATTTCGCTAACCTCGCGAAGGGCACATTTGAAAGATGCGAAACCGACTATGCCGGCGCCGCCTCCACTCTTTATTCCGATGCCACGGGCAGATTTATGTTCTATGTTGTAGCGGACTCGCAGGGCGCGAAAATCACCAAGGTTACGGGCAATGACCCCAACGAGATTATTTTCAAGACAATGACAGGTCTTATAAACGCTCTTAAAGACCGTATTCTCGCAAACGCCGTTGCCAAGCCCGCGCAGGAAGAGGCCCCCTCAAACGAGGTTGTCAAATCCTCGACTCCCCTTATCATTTCGGCTGTTGTTCTTATTATCGCCATCATCGCGAGCGCGGCGGTCGCTTTCTATATGAAAGGCAAAGACGACATTCCCGATGTTCCTGAAACCACCGCGTATATTGAGGAAATAACAGAACCCGAAACCACGACCGCGGAAGAAACAACGGAAGAAGAGACCGAAGAGGAATCCGAAGAAAGTACTGGAGAAGAGGAAGAATCCTCGGAAGAAACCGCGGAATAATAATTCATTTTCAAATAATTACGGCATCCGTTCAGGCGAGCGGATGCCTTTTACTTTAATTGACAATATAAATAAGGTTATGATATATTACTCTTGTTAAGTATTAAATAATAAATAAGAGGTATGCTATGAAAAACAGCAGAACCTTCCCCTCGGTTTTTGTTACGAAAAAAGCCGAGAATTCCGTCAAAAGCGGGCATCCGTGGGTTTACGGTGAAGAGATAACCTCACAGACTCAAAACATCGAAAACGGGGCGCTCACCGATGTTTTTTCACAGAAGGGTTCCTATCTCGGCACCGGGTTTTACAGTGAGAAAAGCAAAATCCGCGTGCGTATTCTCTCCGACAACGCCAACGAGACTTTTTCATCATTGTTTTTCGAAAGACGGCTGAAATACGCCGTTGATTACCGCAGAACAGTTATGGGCGATGATTTTAACTGCTGCCGGCTTGTTTTCGGCGAAGCGGACGGTTTGCCCGGGCTTACCGTTGACAGATTCGGCGATATTCTGGTAACTCAGGTGCTGTCCTACGGTATGGAGAAAATCAAGGACGGCATTTACCGCAGTCTTGTTGATATTCTTACGGGTGAAGGCGAAGAGATATCGGGAGTTTTCGAGCGCAACGATGTCGCCATACGCGAACTCGAAGGGCTTGAACAGCACAAAGGCTGGTATGAGATTGAAGGATTGAAGCATCCCGAAGCAACTGTCACCGAAATTACCGAAAACGGCATAAAATACAGCGTTGACTTTGAAAACGGTCAGAAAACGGGATTTTTTCTCGACCAGAAATACAACCGCCTGGCTGTATCAAAAATCGCAAAAGGAAAAACCGTTCTGGACTGCTTCACTCACACGGGCTCGTTTGCTTTAAACGCGGCGAAGGGCGGAGCGAAAAGCGTTACGGCTGTTGATGTTTCCGCCGACGCTATTGCGCTTGCGAAGAAAAATGCAGAGGAAAACGGACTTGACGGCAATATGGAATTCGTTGTTGCCGATGTTTTTGACCTTCTGCCCGAACTTGAAAAAACGTCAAAGCACAAATACGACTTTATAATATTGGACCCGCCCGCGTTTACGAAGAGCAGAAAAACGGTCGGCAACGCGCAGAAGGGCTATAAAGAAATCAATTACAGGGCGATGAAGCTGCTCGGCAGAGGCGGATATCTCGCCACCTGCTCCTGCTCGCATTTTATGAGCAACGAGCTGTTTGTAAAAATGCTGAAAAGCGCCGCGAAAGACGCGGGTTTCGGATTAAAACAGATTGAGGTGCGTCAGCAGTGCTGCGACCATCCGATACTCTGGAATGTTCCCGAAACGGATTATCTCAAATTCTACATTTTTCAGATTGTGTAGGTGATAAAATGGATTATACAAACTGGATGACCGCCGTAAAGGACGAGGTAAGAATCAACAAGCTTGTTATTCCCGCCGCGCACAACGCGGGCACGAAAGGACTTGTGAAATTCGGCTGCTGTCAGGACGGCACACTCTATGAGCAGTATCAATACGGAGTGAGGGAGTTCGGGCTTTTTTACCGTGCGAAAAAAGGCAAACTGCTTCTTGCGCACGGACTGAGCACGGGAAACACGCTTGAAAGCGCCCTTCAAGACCTCTCAAAGGTTCTTGAAGAGAGTGAAAACGAGTTTTTTATCATTGACCTGCGCCGTTACGGAGATCAGAAAATAGGACCTTTCACGCTGAAATACGGCAGCAACAATGAAGAGGCGAACGCTCTTGTTGAAAAATATCTTAAACCCGAAAAATACGCTTACACCGACTTTGACAGGATAGCGGATATCACAATGGGCGACATTCGCAAAAGCGGAAAGAAATATCTTCTTCACTCCCCAGAAAAGCTATACACAGGTTCAAAAGATTTCAGAATTTACGATATGTGGGATAAAAAAGTTTTCGGTCTCAAAACGGAGAAATTCGCACGAGTATGCACTGATTTTCTCGACACGGAAACCTGCGAGGATTTTCTGTGGTTCCAGACTCAGCAGACTCCGAATTTGGGAACCGAAAACGGTCTGAAAAAATGGCCGAGAGAACTTGACGAAGAAATGCGTCCCCACTTCAAAGATGTTATAAAGCGCATAGCGGAAAACCCGCTGTATCTTGAAAAAATAAACATTATCGGCGGCGACTTCATAACGCGCGATCATATGAAGGTAAACGCGATACTCAGCCTGAATCTTGACAAAAAATGCATTAAAGAAGAATGTATTGACGAGTTCCGGGCGCTTATTCAAAATGATTGAGGTGACAGTATGAAACACTATTCATCGGCTATTATCGGACACATCACGATGGACGCGAACACCGACCATCTCGGAAACACGGCTAATATAGTCGGCGGTGCGGTTATATATTCCTCCGCGAGCGCGCACGCTCTGGGGCACAGGGTTGCCGCCGTAACAAAGGTTGCGAAGGCGGACGAGAGCAGACTCGCGCAGTTCGTTATTCCGGAGGAGGATATCTTCTGCAAATTCTGCGAGAAATCGACCACAATGGCAAACAAGTATTTCACGCCCGACAAGGAAAAGCGCGACTGCCGCGCAGAGAGCGTCGGAGATCCTTTCACGCTCGATGATATACCTGACCTTGACGCGGACATTTATCACCTTGCAGGGCTTATCTACGGCGATTTTAACGGTGAAATAATCAAGGCTCTGGCTGAGAAAGCGCCTCTCGCGGTTGATGTTCAGGCCCTTCTGAGGCACGCGGCTCCCGACGGTTCAATGTTCTTTGAGGACTGGAGCGAAAAGAAGGAGCTTCTTCCCTTTATCACCTACCTCAAAACAGACGCGGCGGAAGCTGAAATTCTCACGGGCAGCGCTGACAGGTTTGAGGCGGCAAAGATGCTTTACGGCTGGGGTGCAAAGGAAGTCTGCATAACGCACAACACGGAAGTTCTCGCCTATGACGGCAAAGACTTTTACACCTGCCCCATAAGAGCGAGGAACCTCAGCGGAAGAACCGGCAGAGGCGACACTACATTCGCCGCTTACATAAACGAACGGCTCAATAAAAACATCAAAGAATCCCTCCTTATAGCGACGGCGACGGTCTCACTCAAAATGGAGACTCCCGGTCCGCTGAGATGCGAAAGGAAAGACATTGAGGCATATATTGACGAGTTCTACGCGGATGTGAAATAAAAAACTGCATACAGAAATGAATAATCCCGGCGGTTGCGATATACCGCCGGGATTGTTTTATAAAAAAGAAAGCGGTGGTCGAGCCACCGCTGAAATCCTTATTCTTTTCACTGTGCATTTTTGCCTATATGCGTCCACATGAGATTCCGGTTCCGTATCAGCAAAAATCATGTGCACAGTGTTTTCAAATACGGTTAAATCCGGGCAGCATCGGGGTATTACGCCGACTTATTTCACTTCAGCCGCTTCGAGGTAACCGGTTTCCGCCTTTCGGCAGAGCCTCAAACCTGCTTCGCAAATAACGGCTGCCCGTATATGTTAATAAATACTAATTATTCGCCTGAAAAGATTGCCCAGAAATAGGGAACCATTGTTTCGAAGAAGTAGGTAACGCCTGAATCACCTGCGAACTGGAATACTTCGGAAGCACCGGAGTCGGTGAATACTGACATAAATACTTCTGTTACATATGCGAAAATACGAACTACGGATGAGAATGAGTTGGTGTCAACATTGAGACCGATACCCATTACATATTTGTCGAAGAAACGCTCGATGTTGTCTCTGGGAGTAACCTGCTCGCCGTCCTTCTGATGGTTTGCCGAAATATGCTCATTGTAAGCTGAGATATTGGGAGCAATGAAGTTGCAATACGGGCAGTGAAGAGCGTTTGTGCTGTCGGTATGACGCTGCTCATAGTGAGCTTTAAGGTCATCAGCTGTTTCAAAAGTCTGACCGCACTCTGTGCAGGTGTATGTTGTGGGTGTTTCGTGAGTTTTAAGATGTGTTGTAAGCGCGTCGTTTGCTTCTTTGGCTGCGCCTGACTTACAAGCGTAGTAAGAATATGACCATTCGCACTGTGAGCACTTAACTTCTTTTAAGTTAGAAGCCATATGGTCGTCGCGAGCTGTTTCGGAATCAAACTTTGATGCGCACTGGGGGCATGAGTATTCGCCTGCTGCATAAGCAACAACGGCTGCTACTGATGAAAGAAGTGCGATTGCGAGGATAATTGCTAAAATTCTTTTCTTCATGGTTAACCATACCTTTCTTACCGTAATTTCAAACGGTGATTTTTGTTGTTATATGGAACCGAAATCTCATAGGGACGCATATAACAAACTCTGATAATACTTTGTCGGTCTCGGCGATTTGCCGCACTGTGCTGTTCCGGGCACAGTCTGCCGTTTTAAACGGCCTCGCCTTGTCCCACTCATTTGCCTTACAAGCGTTTGATTCAAGCGCTGTAAAGTTAATTATTATTATAATTATAATTAAAAATAATGCAAGCAAAATTGTACAAACTGTTAAAAAACGGGATATTCTGTTTTTTTCACGAGTTTTTCGTCCCGCGTTTTTGCATTTCATCCCGTTTTTTTGAAATAAATTTGATAAAATCTATTGATTATTGTCTGAAATGTGGTAAAATATGTGTGAACCGGGCAGATGTGCGATGTGTAAAGTTGTATCACTTTACAAAATTGACATTTTGCTGTATTCTTTGTAAAGTTATTTACTTTACATCCTTTATTTTCAAGGGTTTTCAGGCACTTTGAAGCCGTGGAGTGTAAAGGATAATACTTTATTTTCTGTTAAATTGTCAATAATATATTATATACATTAATATATATGCCTTTTCGGGCAGGAATGCAGGATTACCGTAAACACGCCCCCTGCACTGCCGGATTTTGACGGAGGAAATTATGAAAATACTTATTTGCGACAGCGACAACGACGCTATTCTCAGTCTGGTAAAACTCATCCGCAGCAAATACAGTGAGGCGGGAAATTTTGTTGACATACTGATTGACACCGCTCACAATTACGATGAAACCCTCAGCGCGATGAATATGACTGACACCGCTTATGACATTATTTTCATCGATATTGTTTTGGGTAATGATTCGGGTATTCCGCTCGCGATGATAGCGAAAAGCAGATTCAGGGACGCGAAAATAATTTTCGACAGCGCCGACGCCAGGCTGTGCGAACTTGTTTATGTCGAGATGCAGCCCTACGCTTTTGTCAACAAACCTTTCAACGCGGAAATCATTTATCACCACATCGACAATGTCAACGACAGTCTGAACGGAGTCGACAAGACTCTTGAACTTTATGCGAACAGGGTGAAATACAATATTGATTTAAAACGCGTAACTTTCGTTGAGAGTGACCGCAACAAAGTGACCGTTCATTTCGGCAATGAGAGTCTGACCGTTATTTCAACTCTTAAAGAAATCGAAAATAAACTTAACGGGAATTTCATCAAATGCCATAAAAGTTTTATCGTCAACCTCGCGTATATAGTCAGCGTCGAACACGGCGAGTTTGTTCTCGCCACGGGAGAAAGAGTTCCCATCAGCCGTTCGCATATAAAACAGAGCAAATTCGATATTATGATGTATAAAGGCGGAATAGTCTGATTCCGGCATAAAAAAAGAGAGCCGATGCGATGCATCGGCTTTTTCGTTTGGTTTAAGCTGTAAATGAATTACATATAAATCTTGACTATCTTGTCAAGGAAAACACTGATATACTGAACAGCGGGGCTGAGGTAACTTGCGAGATTTGCAAGTGAGTTTGTGTCAACCTTTGAAATGTCAAATTTTGAAAGCGCTTCAAGAATCAGAGCAATCGATTGCGTAAGTGTTGATAATACGTCCGTATAATCCATAGTTTACCGTCCTTTTCTTTTGTTAAAAATTTGTGAATAAATTATAACTCAAAAAGGTTTTAAAATCAACAACTACATATGTGGTGTTCTCTGTTCTGTATACACATTATATGTTATCTATGCAGTATTGCTTGTATCTGTCGCCGAGGCGGACATCGACGGTAATGTCGAGAAAGAGTCCGTCTCCGCGGTATTCCTCGGCGTGAACAATTCCGTCCCTGCGTAAAGCCGCAGCCGCGCCGCCGTCGCTGTATGGAATAACAAGTTTAAGACGGATTCTCGAAGGCGGGAGCGCTTTTGATACAGCGTTGAGAAGATTGTCGAAGCCTTCGCCCTGAGTCGCGGAAATCGATACGGAGTTTTTCTCCGCCCTGAAAGGCTCCGCTCCGCCTATGAGGTCGGTTTTATTATAGACGCAGATAACGGGCTTGTCTTCGCAGCCGAGCGACTGAAGAATCTCGTTCGTGACTTTTATGTGGTTCGGATAATCCGGGTCGGAAGCGTCGCAGACATTGAGAATAACATCGGCGTTTGCCGCCTCTTCAAGCGTTGATTTGAACGCCTCAACGAGATTATGAGGAAGACGGCGGATGAAACCGACAGTATCTATGAGCATAACCTTTCTGCCGTCGGGAAGAACAAGCGCGCGCGATGTGGGATCAAGAGTCGCGAAGAGCTTGTCTTCAACAAGAACATCCGCTTCGGTCAGCGCGTTCATAAGCGTTGACTTACCCGCGTTTGTGTATCCTACAATGGCGACTGTTTCAACCCCGTCCTTCGCTCTGCGTGCCCGTGCGAGTCCCCTTCGCTTTTCAAGTTCTTTGAGTTCGTTTTCAAGGCGGTTTATTCTGCCTCTTATGTGGCGGCGGTCCGTTTCGAGTTTTGTTTCGCCGGGACCTCTTGTTCCTATGCCGCCGCCGAGTCTCGAAAGAGCCTTGCCCTTGCCCGTGAGTCTCGGCAGTGTGTATTTCAGCTGCGCGAGTTCAACCTGGAGTTTGCCCTCGCTGCTTCTCGCGCGGGAGGCGAAAATGTCGAGAATAAGAGTTGTGCGGTCTATCACGCGAACGTCTGTCACATTTTCTATGTTTCTCTGCTGGGCGGGTGAGAGTTCGCCGTCGGCGATTATCAGATCCGCCGTGTGAGTTACGCAGAACTCGGCGAGTTCCTCCAGCCTTCCGCTGCCTAGATAAGCGGCGGGATCGGGAGCAGGTCTTTTCTGCACCATTCTCGCTATAACCTGAGCGCCTGCCGTCGCGGCGAGTTCCTCGAGTTCGTCAAGCGAGATTTCGCAGTCATACTCGCCGGTGTCAACACTTATCAGAATTGCCTGTTCGGGCAGTTCGGTGAGATTGTCGAAAAGTTCCATTTCAGTCGGTATATCCGTCGGGATTGTTCAGCTGCCAGCGGACTGTATCTTCGCACATTTTTTCAAGATTGCGCTTCGCTTCCCAGCCGAGTTCGCGTTTCGCCTTTGACGGATCTGAGAAGCAGGTGTCGATATCTCCCGCGCGGCGCGGACCGAATTTGTAGGGAAGCGGTCTGCCTATGGCTTTCTCAACGGCGGAAATAATGTCAAGCACGCTGTATCCTATGCCTGTGCCGAGATTGTAGATGCTGCTTCCCGTTTCGCCCAGCACCTTCTCGACAGCCTTGATATGACCGAGAGCGAGATCGACTACATGAATGTAATCGCGCACGCCTGTGCCGTCTGGAGTGTCAAAATCGTTGCCGTAAACGACAAGCTCGGGCAGTTTGCCGACAACGACTCTCATAATGTATGGCATAAGGTTGTTCGGGATGCCCTTGGGATCTTCGCCTATTCTGCCGCTCTCGTGCGCGCCGATGGGATTGAAATATCTTAACAGGCAGACGCTCCAGTCCTTATCCGCCGCGGCTGTATCCTGAAGAATTTTTTCAATATAGAGTTTAGTAGTGCCGTAGGGGTTCGTGGTTTTGCCCGTGGGCATATCCTCGCGAAGAGGCGAGACATTGTCGCCGCCGTAAACGGTTGCGGATGAACTGAATACAATCTTCTTGCAGCCCGCCGCCTGCATGGCGAGGCAGAGGTTGACTGTGCCGCCTATGTTGTTTTCATAGTATTCAAGCGGTTTTTCAATGCTTTCGGGCACACATTTGAGCCCCGCGAAATGAATGACCGCGTCGATTTTATTGCTTGCGAAAACCTCATCGAGAGCCTGACGGTCTCTTATATCCGCCCTGATGAATTTAACGCTTTTGCCGGTAATCTCCTCCACGCGTTTAAGGCTTTCTGTTTTGCTGTTGCAGAGATTGTCGATAACCACCGCGTCATAGCCGGCGTTGAGAAGTTCGAGCACGGTGTGCGAACCGATATAGCCCGCTCCGCCTGTTACGAGAATTGACATAATTTGCCCTCCCTTGTATAATCTTTACTGATATATTATCATATAAACGGAAGTAAAAATCAATATAAATATTTAAAAAGGACTCTTTAAAATGAATCTTTGCGATTACAACGAGATAAAGAAACTGCTCTCCGATTTTGATTTCAAGTTTTCCAAATCGCTCGGGCAGAATTTCATAGTCAATCCGACGGTGTGTCCGCGTATGGTAGAAATGAGCGGAATCGATGAGGAAAGCGGAGTTGTCGAGATAGGTCCGGGCATAGGAGTTCTGACTGCCGAACTCGCGAAAAAGGCGAAAAAGGTTGTATGCATTGAACTTGACACACGCCTCATTCCGTTGCTCGGTATCACGCTCGCGGAATATGAAAATGTTGAAATCATAAACGCCGATGTGCTTAAAACGGACCTGCACGCGCTGATAAAAGAAAAATTCAGCGGTATGAAGGTTTTTGTGTGCGCCAATCTGCCTTATTACATAACCTCGCCCGTCATCATGGCGCTTCTTGAAAGCAGAATAAATGTCGAGTCGATAACCGTTATGGTTCAGAAAGAAGCGGCGCAGAGAATGTGCGCGGAGGTAGGCAGCCGCGATTCGGGCGCCGTCACGGTTGCGGTCAATTACTACGCGCAGGCGCAGAAACTGTTTGAGGTGCCGTCCGGCTCGTTTATGCCCGCTCCGAAGGTTGACAGCTGTGTTATGAAACTCACAATAAGAAAAGAACCGCCAGTGAGCGTGTCGGATGAAACCTTCTTTTTCAGGACTGTAAGGGCCGCTTTCGGTCAGAGAAGGAAAACCGCTTCAAACTCAATAAGCGCGGGGCTGGGAATACCGAAACAGGCAGTCATCAATGCGATAGCGGAT
Organism: Oscillospiraceae bacterium; assembly: GCA_902787025.1. Taxonomy (GTDB): domain Bacteria; phylum Bacillota; class Clostridia; order Oscillospirales; family Acutalibacteraceae; genus CAG-177. Next base: position 15,211 of record CADAER010000022.1, read on the forward strand.
TGCGGTTTTTCGCCGGACGTGCGTGCCGAAGCGCTCACAATGGAGGAGCTGGCGAGACTGAGCGACGCCGTCAAAGGCAACTTATAATGTTGACTTTATTATTTTAATATGATAAATTATTATTACATTGATATTATACAAATTTCATCGGAGGAGTTTGATTATGAAAAAAAGAGTAATCGCGCTTATTCTTGCGGCGCTTATCGCCGCGCTTACATTCTCGCTTGCGGGCTGCGGAAGCAAGACAGACACACCTTCAACAGATGAACCCGGAACAGCGGCGAGAACCATGTTCACAATGGGAATCGACCCCGAATATCCCCCGTTCAGCTATTTAGGCGATGACGGCACATACACCGGCTTTGATGTTGATGTCTGCAAAGCGGTATGCGACTATCTCGGCTGGGATTTCAATGTATTTGCCGTAAACTGGGATCAGAAACTCATTCAGCTTGACAATAACGAATGTGACTGCGTATGGTCGGGCATGACAATTCTCGATTCAATGAAGGAATCAGGCTATGTTATCTCAAGACCCTATTTTGACAACGAGCAGGTTCTCCTTGTAAAGGCAGACAGCGGATTCAAATCATCCGCCGACCTCGCCGGCAAGGATGTCGCTGTTCAGCTCGGCACTTCGGGCGAGAGCCTTCTCAACGATGACCTCAAAGACCTCGCGGACACTTTCGGCAATGTTGTTACCTGCGACAGCTTCCTCAAATGCTTCACGGAGCTTGAGGGCAACGCTGTTGACGCCGTATTTGTTGACAGACCGGTAGCCGACAACTATGTTGCGGAACACGACGGCTTTGTTATTATTGACGAAGACCTCGGCGCAGAACAGTATGGTATTGCTTTCCGTTCGGGCGACGCAGAACTCTGCGCACAGGTTGAGAGCGCCATTGACGCTCTTGTCGCAAACGGAACCTATGCGGAAATCGCCGCGAAATACGACGACATCGACGAAGGCAACCTTCTTTTCCTCAAATAATTCATTGGGCGCACATTTTCCCGAAGGCGCAGAGATGTGCCTTCGGGTTTTAATTATTGATTTTCTTTTAAGAAAAGAGTTGAGGCTGTTATGACTTTACTTAACATAATTATCAAGATGGCTGAAGGTCTTGAAAAAACCTGCGCCATATTCTTTCTGACTCTTCTGTTCGCGATACCTCTCGGTATGATAATCGCTCTTCTGCGCGGCAGCAAGTTCAAAGTGATTTCCGCAATAGCGAGGGCGTATATATCCGTTCTGCGCGGCACTCCCCTTATGCTTCAGCTGATAGCCGTCACTTACGGTCCGTATTATCTGTTCGGCATAAGCATTTCGAGAAACAAACTCATTCCCGTTGTAATCGCGTTCACCATAAACTACGCCGCTTATTTCGCCGAGATTTACCGGAGCGGAATCGATTCAATGCCCGTCGGGCAGTATGAGGCGGCGCAGGTTCTCGGATACTCGAAAATCCAGACATTTTTCAAGATTATTCTGCCGCAGGTAATACGCCGTATTCTGCCCAGCCTTACAAATGAAATCGTCACGCTCGTCAAAGACACTTCGATGGCGTTCACAGTTTCATACCAGGAAATGTTCACGATAGGCAAGCAGATAGCGAACTCACAGACGAGTTTTGTCCCCTTTGTCGTGGCGGGCGTATTCTACTATGTATTCAACGCCGTGGTAGGCTTCGTTATGGGCAGAGTCGAGAAAAAGATGAGTTACTACAAGATTTAAGGAGGTGCCGTAATGAGTGTTCTTGCTATGTCAAATATCCAGAAATCCTTCGGCTCAAACCACGTGCTGAAAGACATAACTTTTCATGTTGACAAGGGCGAGGTCGTTTCGATTATCGGCCCTTCCGGCTCGGGTAAATCGACGCTTCTGCGCTGCGCGACCTTCCTTGAAACGATTGATTCGGGAACTATCACCTATGACGATAAAAACGCCGCCGAAACGGTGAACGGCAAGGCGGTTTACGCTAAAAATCTCAACGATTTCCGTCATATCTTCGGCCTTGTTTTTCAGAATTTCAATCTTTTCCCGCACTACTCCGTGCTTAAAAATATGATGGACGCTCCCGTTTCCGTTCTGCACCGCGACAAAAACGAGGTCAGGGAAGAGTGTATGGCTCTTCTTGAAAAGATGGATCTTGCGGGCAAGGCGGACGCTTACCCCTGCGAGTTGTCGGGCGGTCAGCAGCAGAGAGTTTCCATTGTCCGCGCGCTTGCCATGAAGCCCGAAATTCTGTTCTTCGACGAGCCGACTTCCGCGCTCGACCCCGAACTTACGGGCGAGGTTCTGAAAGTAATAAAACAGTTGGCGGATGAAAAAATGACGATGGTTATTGTCACTCACGAAATGCCTTTCGCTAGAGCCGTCTCCGACAGGGTCGTGTTTATGGACAAGGGCGTTGTGGTTGAGCAGGGCAGACCAGAGGAGCTCTTCGGGCAGACTCAGAACGAGCGCACAAAGCAGTTCCTTCAGAATTACAGCAATACATAAAATGACTGTCGATTTTTATCTTTTAAACCCGGCGGGAAACATCACGCTTCTTGTTGAAACGCCTGTTGAAAAGCGGGATTACAAAGCAATCGCAGACAGACTTATGGCTCTTAATCCGAAAGCCGAGCAAACGGGATTCATCGGCCGTGATGAAAACGGATATTTTCTCAATATGGCGGGCGGTGAATTCTGCGGCAACGCCTCAATGAGCGCGGCGGCGGTATTCGCACAGAAACAGGGAATAAAACCGGGCGAAAAAACGGATATAGTTCTCAATGTTTCGGGCGCTGAAAAGCCCGTTAATGTAACGGTTTCCGCGGATGAAAACGGCTCTTTTCAGGGCGTGGCGGAAATGCCTGTTGCGAAGAGCGTAACAAGCCGAAAATTCCGCTTTGAAGACGAAGAATACGCACTTCCCGTTGTTGAATTCAACGGCATATCACATATTATTTTTGAAGGCTCAATGAATAAAGATGATGCCGAAAAAGCGATAGTTGAATGGTGTGATTCTCTCGGCGCGGGCTGTCTCGGAATAATGTTTGCCGATTATGAAAACGGCATTCTCACACCACTTGTTTACGCAAAGGACGCAGGCACACTTTTCTGGGAGAGCTCCTGCGCGAGCGGAACAACCGCGGCGGGGATATATCTTGCGGAAAAAGCGGGCGGAGACGTTGACATTTCTCTTTCGCAGCCGGGCGGTATTCTGCGCGTAATTGCAAAAAAAGATTCACGCCCCCTGCTTTACGGAAGCGTAAAAATTGAGAAAAAAGAAACTGTCGAGTTATAAAGAATTACGGGCTGTTGCGGATGCAGCAGCCCGTTTTATTTTTTGATTAATAATAGCGGTAACTAGCGATAACCTTGCCTAAAATGACAACCTCATTGCAGATAATCGGCTCGAAAATGTCATTTTCGGGTTGAAGGCGGAAGTGACCGTCTTCCTTGTAGAATCTTTTGACGGTAGCCTCATCGCCGAGCAGTGCGACGACTATTTCGCCGTTGCGGGCTGTGGGGGTTCTTTCGACTATGACTATGTCGCCGTTCAAAATGCCTGCGTTAATCATACTCTCGCCCTTGACGTGAAGAGCGAACAGTTCTTTGCCGTCGGCTCCCGGCTGCGCGAAAGGCAGATAGCCCTCAACCTCTTCGACGGTCAGAATCGGCATACCGGCGGTAACTGTGCCGAGCAGCGGCACCTGAGCGACATTTTCAGCCATACCGCAGATTTTGATAACTCTTTTGAGCATCGGAGGGCGTTCAATGTAACCCGCCGCTTCAAGCGAGTCAAGGTTTGCCTGGACGGATGATGTAGAGCGGAGACCGACCGCGGCGCAGATTTCACGCACGCTGGGGGTTATGCCCTCTTTGGATCTTTCGACCAGAAATTCGTATATTTTGCGCTGGCTTTCACTGATAGGTTTCATCTTTCTTTCCCGTTAACCGTGCAATGCACAGCCCTTTCATACTATTTGCAGGGTCATTATAACACATTTGTTCGGCATTTGTCAAACATTTGTTTGCTGTTTTCGAAAAAATTTCAAAAAAATTCTTTACGGTATTTAAAAAAGCCTGCCGTTATGGTAGAATAAAATGAATTGTAATTAATACAGGAGGGCTTTGTATGGCTGATAAAAAAAGCCTTGAACTGCCGCGCGCGGACTTTCCCGAGCAGGTGGGCGTTGATTCGAAAGAGATAAAGGCGCTCATCGAGGACCTTGAAGCCAATGACGACGAGGTTCACTCAATTCAGATTATCCGTCACGGCAAAATAGCTTATGAAAGCTGGCGCGCTCCCTACGCGCCGGATATTCCGCACACCATGTATTCGGTAAGCAAGAGTTTCATAGCGATTGCCATGGGCTTTCTGATTGACGAAGGCTTCTGCTCGCTTGACACAAAAGTTGCCGACCTCTTCCCCGAATACAAGCCCAAAGAGCCGGATGAAAGACTTGAGAAGATGACTGTTTATCACCTGCTGACAATGACGGCGGGCAAAAACGTCAGCGTTCTGAGCGACAAGAAAAAGCCGGACTGGGTAAAGCAGTTTTTCGACGCTCCGTGGGAGTTCGATCCCGGCGAGGGCTGGCATTATATCAGTGAAAACACATATCTCTGCTCGGTAATAATCAAGAAACTCACGGGCAAGACCGTGCGTGAATTCCTGAAGCCGAGACTTTTCGACCCGCTCGGATATAACCGCATGCCTTTCTGGGAGTGCGACCGTCAGGGCAGAGAAGCGGGCGGCTGGGGACTTTTCATTACCACCGACGAACTTTCCAAATTTATCGTCTGTGTCGCGAACAACGGCGTTTACGCGGGCAGGCAGGTTATTCCCGCGTGGTATGTCGAAATGGCAACCTCGAACCTTGTTTCAAACGAGAACAATGAGAACCCGAACAGCCGTGTCGGCTACGGTTTCTTCTTCTGGCAGTGCAAGCCCGAAAACTCTTACCGCGCGGACGGAATGTTCTCGCAGTTCGGTATTGTTTTCAAGGATTACGACGCGCAGTTCGTAATAACCCAGAGTGAGATTTTCGAAGAAAAATCAAGGGAGATATTATTCAGGCATCTGCCGAAGATGTTTATTGATGATATGAAAAAACCTCCCGAAGACGCCTGCACGGATCTTGCGCTCACTCCCCTTCCCGTGCTTGAAGCAAAACCGCGCTCACCTTATGAGAGCACGATAAACGGCAGACTTATTCACCTTGACAAAAACAACATTCTCAACGCTGTCGGCTGGCCTGTCTCGATGCTGACAATTCCCGTTACATATATGTCGGCAGAAAAGGGCGGAAACATTGACAATGTGGTGTTTAAATTCGGCAAGGATTCCTGCACGATGACCTGGAACGAGGGCAGCGACAACAACACGATAGAATGCGGTATGGACGGCAGTCTGCGTATGTCGAAAATACACTTGGCGGGCATTAACTTCACCGCCGCGAGCAGCGCCGCGTGGGAGGATGAAACCACCCTTATTATCCATATGAGGCCTGTCGAGTCAATATGCGAGCGCAGGCTGAAAATCACATTTAACGGTCAGGATGTCAAAGTCAAGCCCACAAGCAGTCCCGACATTTATAAGCTTATTGAATTCGTCAAGGGCTTTATGGGTTCGATGGTTAAAAACGACCGTGTGTCGGGCAGAGTCGGCAGAATCATAAACCACCTTGATATGATTCTCGAAGCGCCTATCACAGGTAAAATGATATGAGTAAAAAGGTTAAAAAATCAGCGGTTATTGCGGCTGCCGTTCTTGCGGCGGCTCTGATTGCCGTGTTTTTTAACCGTTCAAAGCTTATAATACTTTTCTCCGAAAGGAACATAGTCAAAGGCAATTATTCGGCGGCGGAAACCCTGCTCAAAGCGGATAAAGGCGAATATTCAAAGGCGCTCGGAGAATATATCGGATTGCGGCGTGATATCAAAAAATACTACCCTTCGCTTCTGATTGAATTTGACGCGGAAAAAATCGGTCAATGGCGCGGGACGGCAAAGACTCTCGCGGATAACGGCATAATACAAAACGCGGAAATCGGTGCCGTTGTCAGGAATATTGCCGCCGGCACCGGGCTTATTCTCTCGGTTGACAGCGCATACGCGGGTATTGAGGACGATGTTGATTGTCTGCTCGATATCTTTTCGGAATACAACCGCCTTCACATACAGAAAAACGGCGAGAACGCTGTTTTCACTCTGCGTGAGGAATACGCGAAAATCGACAAGTGGAAAAGGGCGCTTGAAAAAATAAGCGACTTCGCGGAGGCGGTGCCGGATTATGAGGGAGTTTACCTTTTAAGTTACTTAATCAAAGAAGGGCAGAGCGAAATCGTTCAGTTTGAAAACGAGATGGACGCCGTCGCTTCCGCCGGACACGGTCTTGATGAAAATGTGCATTACAGCGACAACACGGCGAGAAATTTCCCCGAGATAAACAACGGAAACGGAGCCGTGATTTCCTTCCGCAACAAGGCGGATTTCAAAAAATATCTGCTGTCGGGAATACGCAGTCAGCTTATCTCGACTCAGCTTATCGGCTACTATTACAGCGAAGATGAATAATCATATTTCAATATTTGACGCTTACCGTCTCAGAAGATGCAGTTTTTGATTGAAAAGCAGTCTTTTGAGGCGGTTTTTGCATATTTTCGCGCCGAATTATACAAAATGCGCAAAAAACCGTTTTACCCGCCTTTTAATTTCTGCATTAATTTGAGCGCTGATATTGATATTAATCTTGAAAGTTATATACAGATAGAATATAATAATAACAATTCCGGTGAAAAGTGTGTGTGTCACCGGTTGAAAAAATCCGGCGTGAAGTGTGTGCCGCCGGCAAAATAAGAAAGAGGGAAAATATTATGTCCTACTTAGACGAAGTGTATCAGATGGTAGTTGACAAGAACCCCGGTCAGCCCGAATTTCATCAGACTGTAAAGGAAGTTCTTGAATCACTCAGCCCCATCATCGAAGCAAACGAGGCGGAATACCGCAAGACCGCTCTGCTTGAAAGACTTGTAACGCCCGAAAGGCAGATTATCTTCCGCGTTCCCTGGACTGACGACAACGGTCAGGTTCATGTAAACACGGGTTACCGCGTTCAGTTCAACAGCGCTATCGGTCCCTACAAAGGCGGCCTTCGTTTCCATCCTTCGGTATATATCGGAATTATGAAGTTCCTCGCTTTCGAGCAGACCTTCAAGAACAGCCTTACGGGCCTTCCCATCGGCGGCGGCAAGGGCGGTTCCGATTTTGATCCCAGAGGCAAGAGCGATTCCGAAATTATGAATTTCTGCCAGTCCTTTATGACAGAACTCTTCCGTCACATCGGTCCCGATGTTGACGTTCCCGCGGGCGACATAGGCGTAGGCGGCAGAGAGATAGGCTATCTCTTCGGTCAGTATAAGAGACTCAAGGGCGCTTATGAAAACGGCGTTCTCACAGGCAAAGGTCTCTCCTACGGCGGCTCGCTCATAAGACCCGAAGCGACCGGCTACGGCGCAATCTACTACACTCTCGAAGTGCTGAAACATTTCGGCGAAGACATCAAGGGCAAGACTTTCGCGCTCTCCGGCTTCGGCAATGTTGCCTGGGGCGCTGCGAAGAAGATTGCCCAGCTCGGCGGCAAAGCGGTTACCATCTCCGGCCCCGACGGTTATGTTTATGACCCCGACGGCATTGTTACCGATGAAAAAATCAACTACCTTCTTGAAATGAGAGCCAGCGGCAGAGACAAGGCTCAGGATTACGCCGACAAATTCGGCGCCGAGTTCCACGCGGGCGAAAAGCCCTGGGGCGTTAAGGTTGACATCGCCATGCCCTGCGCCACACAGAACGAAATCGGTATGAAGGAAGCAGAGCAGATTGTCAATAACGGTGTTGAATACTACATCGAGGTTGCCAATATGCCCACCACCAACGAGGCTCTCGCATATCTTAAAGAGAAGTGCAAGGCTGTCGCTCCCTCAAAGGCTGTCAACGCGGGCGGCGTTGCCACCTCCGCTCTCGAAATGAGCCAGAACTCAATGAGATACAGCTGGACCGAAGAAGAGGTTGACACGAAGCTTCATCAGATTATGGTAAACATTCATGATTCATCTGCGAAGGCGGCTGAGAAATACGGTTACGGCTACGACCTTGTTGCCGGCGCGAACATCGCGGGCTTCGAAAAGGTTGTTGACGCTATGACCTCACAGGGTATAGTTTAATAAGCAAGCAGCAAAGGCGCCGCAAACGCGGTGCCTTTTGGCATAAAAGAAATAATCTCCGGAGGGAAGCAAATGGAGTCGGAAAAACTCAAACTTTCATCCAAAGATGTTCTCATTGAGGATGCAATATCGAAAGCGATAAGCAAGCCCGGCGTAAGAGTTGACAGAAACGAGTTTCTGACGCGGGTGTTTTCGTCACGGGTAGCGGACATTCAGAAGATACTGGATGTCGGTCCCGTCGAAGCGGGTATTCCGAGAGAAGAACTTGCGGAAATAGCGCATAAGATGATAATCAGTCAGACCGGTTCATCCTCAATCGCTCCCGTCAAAGCGCTGATTCCGGGCAAAACCGAAAGCGAGGTTATGCAAGTCAGCGAATCCGAAAACTTCTTCGCTTCGGCTATGCGTATTGCGCAGGAGCTCTCATATATTTATGGCGCGAAGGATATGTGGGTTGACGGCGGTTTTGACAATGAAAAAGTCAAGACTCAGCTTATGATTTATTTCGGCGTTATGCTTGGCGTTTCAGGCGCCGCTTCCGCCGTGAGAGTCATAACCGCAGCGCTTGCGAAAACCGCTTTCAAAGTATCTCCCGTAAAGATTCTGAAAAGGCTTTTCGGAAAATCATTTTTCAAAAAAGCGCTCGGTTCAGGAATCGCGAAATCGGCTGTAACACAGGCTGTTCCGCTGGTAAGCGGAGCAATATCGGGCGGGATAAACTACGCCGCCGTAGTGCCTATGGCAAAAAAGCTGCTGACCGCTCTCGATGAAGCGGCATTTGACTACACCGAAGAGGAGTTTGCCTCCGACATTGCCGTTATTGAAAGTATGTCTGACGAAGAAATACCTGCCGATACGGAAACAACCGATACTGACGGAAAGAAACATCTGCTTGCAGGCAAACTAAAAAAGCTGCCTGCTCCCAAAGGCATAACCGGAAAGGGAAAAAAGAAAAAGGCTGACGGTGAAAACGATTCTTTCGAACAGGTGAAAAAATACAAGGAACTACTCGACCTTGGGATTATCTCCGAAGAAGAATTTGAACAGAAGAAAAAAGAATTGCTTAATCTGTAATATGCCCGTTTTAATCCATATTTTTCTTTAATTTTATGCAAATTTTTTATTGACCTCATTTACTCATTTTGATATAATTTTTTTGTTAAATAATTGAAGGGAGAAAATGTATGAATTACGACAGAAGACCCGATAATATGACAAGAATAACCACGCCCGAACTCGCTCAGGCGTTTATCGACGAGCAGATTAAACTGCTCCGTGAGCAGATAGGCTCCGACAAGGTTCTGCTTGCCCTCTCCGGCGGCGTTGACTCATCGGTTGTAGCTGCCCTGCTTATCAAAGCGGTGGGCGATCAGCTTGTTGCCGTTCACGTAAACCACGGTTTGCTCAGAAAGGGCGAGCCCGAACAGGTTCAGAAGGTTTTCCGTGACGAGATGAAGGCGAATCTCATATATGTTGACGCTGTTGACAGATTCCTTGACAAGCTTGCGGGCGTTACCGATCCCGAGCAGAAGAGAATGATTATCGGCGGCGAATTCATTGAGGTTTTCGCTGAGGAAGCGCGCAAACTTGACGGCATCAAATTCCTCGCGCAGGGCACAATCTGGCCCGACATTCTTGAAAGCGAAGCGGGCATAAAGGCGCACCACAACGCGGGCGGTCTTCCCGAAGACCTTAACTTCGAGCTTGTTGAACCCGTAAAGATTCTTTTCAAGGATGAAGTCAGAGTCGTAGGCTCCGCTCTCGGTCTGCCCGACGGTATGGTTTACCGTCAGCCGTTCCCCGGTCCCGGTCTGGGCGTCCGCTGCCCCGGCGCAATCACGAGAGACCGTCTTGAGGCGGTTCGTGAATCCGACGCAATCGTTCGCGAAGAGTTCGCGAAGAACGGCCTTCAGGGCAAGGTATGGCAGTATTTCACCGTTGTTCCCGATTTCAAATCAACGGGTATCAGAAACGGCGAGAGATGCTTCGAGTGGCCCGTAATCGTTCGCGCAGTCAACACCCGCGACGCGATGACCGCCACGGTTGAAAATATCCCCTTTGAGCTTATGCAGCATATTACCGACCGCATTATCAACGAGGTCAAGGGAGTAAACAGAGTTCTCTACGATTTCACTCCCAAGCCCACAGCGACTATTGAATACGAATAATAACACAACAATAATCAAAGACCTTATATCATTTCTGATATGAGGTCTTTTTGACAAAGGCGCATTATGTCAAAAGAAAAGTTTGAATTAAAATTCAATAATCCCCTGCCGCAGGGCGTTATTGACGCTCTTCGCGCGCAGATTGAAAAGGCACTGAGTTTTCTGCCCGATTCTTTAAACGAAGCGGACGGAAAGCCCTTTGTCCGTCTGCGCGTTGACAGCGAAAAGGTCGGAAAAGGCTATGTTATCACCCGCGAAAACGCGGACGAAATCATCTCAATAACAGCCGCTAACGCCGCCTCGCTCGTGCGCGGAATATACGCGTTTGTTGAAAAATTCTGCGGAGTGCGAAAATACACATACGCGCCCGCCGTTGTCAAAAAAAAGCCTCCCGTTATGCCCGACATCATTGACGAAAAATACGAGCCGTTCTTTGAATACACCGAGACGGACTGGCTCAGCCCGCACAGCACGGAATACTCGTTTTTCAACGGATTGAACGGCACAAGATACCGCAGGCTGCCCGATGAATACGGCGGCAATGTCGGCTGGATTTCATCATTCGCGCACACTTTCACAAACGAATTCTGCAGCGCGAAAAAGTATTTCAAAAGCAATCCCGAATACTTCGCCCTTCGCGGAATAAAGAGGGTTAAAAGCCAGCTCTGCCTGACGAATCCGGGCGTTTATGATGTTGTTCTTAAAGAGGTTTTCGACCTGTTGAAAAAGAAGCATAATCCCGACGCGCAGCTGCAGATAATCTCGCTGACGCAGAACGACAATCTTTTCTACTGCACCTGCGAAAACTGCAGACAGACTGACAGAAAATACGGCTCGCACGCGGGCTCTGTTCTTGAATTTGTAAACCGCATTGCCGACGAGGTCAAGGCGGCTGGCTACGACAATGTCGCTCTCGACACCTTCGCCTACCGCTACACGAGGAGGCCGCCCGCCGGTATTACGGCGCGTGAAAATGTGATTGTGCGGCTTTGCACCATTGAATGCTGTTTTTCGCACCCGCTCGATGATGAAGCCTGCGCCGCCAACGCGGAATTCTGCAAAGATCTTCTCGCCTGGTCAAAAATCTGCAACCGCATTTACATCTGGGATTATTGCACGAATTTCTGCAACTACACGGGAATCTTTCCCGATTTCGGCACGCTTCAGAGGAATATGCAGTTCTTTTACGAAAGCGGCGTAAAGGGCGTTTACGAAGAGGGCAATTTCCAGATGGAAGCGGAGTGTGAGTTCGGCGAGCTACGCGCGTTTTTGATCAGCAAGCTTATGCAGAATCCATACTGCGATTTCACCGCTCTGCGCGACGAATTCTGCCGTTCCTATTACGGCGCGGGCGGGAAATATATCTGCCGTTTTCTCGACATAATAACCGAGAACGCCGCGAACCGTCATTTAAGCATTTACGAACCGATGTCAAGCACGCTGACGCTCAGCAAAGAGCAGATTGAACTGTGTGATTCCTTATGGCAGAAAGCGAAAAGCCGCACCGATTCTGAAGAACGGGAGCATGTTCGCGCGTCCGAAATCTGCTGGCGCTGGTGGAAATACAAAAACCGAGTTTCGGAGTTCTCATCTCCGTTCACGCTTAAAAAGCAGGCGGACAGACTGAAAAAAGATATAGCGGACCTCGGCGTAACGCATCTCAGTGAGAGCGGTCGGGTAAAAGCGTTTTTCATCTCGGCGGCGCACAGCCACCGCACCCACGCGAAAACCGAAAGCGTTATAAAGATGCTGTATAGAAGGTAATATCTTTAACAACCTCACACGTCTTGTTCGCTGTCCTCACCACCCTCTCCAAATGCGGAGAGGGCTTTTTTATTTTAAAAAATATATTGATTTTACCTTTGTCTCTATGATATAGTGTAGTTGCGACGCAAACGAATATTTGACCTCAAAACCGGTATGCATTTTTGCTTTGGCAAAAATGCATGCTCCTTTCCGCATACCGTGTTGAGGTCGGAAGTTTGTGTCGCAGCAAATGGAGTAATGCGTTTTTCGTGCGCAGCTCCGGCTGCGCATTTTTTGTTTTTCGGGAGTGGTAAAAACGAGAAAAAAGCTGTTTAACCTAATTGAAATCGGAAGAAATGACGAACATGAAATTTCATTTGATTTTTATGACTGGTTTATGATGGCTGTAATATTGGCAAGTATTGTTCCTCTTGCTTTTCATCAGCAAAACAAAGCTTTTGTTATTATTGATAAAATAACTGTTTCTATTTTTATTATTGACTATTTTTTAAGATTATTAACCGCAGACATCAAACTCAAAAAAGGAACAAAATCGTTTTTCTTATATCCGTTTACACCGATGGCAATAATAGATTTAATTACCATTCTCCCTTCTTTGACAGTTTTAAGCAACGGATTTAGATTGCTCAAAATATTCAGATTGTTGCGAAGCTTTAAAGCTTTTCGTGCTTTTAAAGTTATCCGATTTTCAAAGAGCATAAATCTGATACTTAAAGTATTTAAATCTCAAAGCAAAACTCTCGGAACTGTTGCAGGTTTGGCAACTGGTTATGTTCTGTTCTCGGCTTTGCTCGTATTCAATGTTGAGCCGGAATCTTTTGATACCTTTTTTGATGCTGTTTACTGGGCGACAGTTTCGCTGACAACTGTCGGATACGGCGATATTTATCCTGTCTCAACAATTGGACGAATTGTTACAATGGTTTCATCTGTTTTCGGCATTGCGATTGTCGCTTTGCCCGCCGGTATTATCACAGCGGGATTTATGGAAGCATTAAACGATAAAAAAACTGACAAGGAGAATCAAAATGAAATTCGGGTTGAGAACTCCATCAATAAAGAGGTCAATCAAAGCACGCACAACCGGGAGACTTAAAAGAGAAATAAAAAAGACATTTATTCCCTA
>CADAER010000023.1 GCA_902787025.1 Oscillospiraceae bacterium
ACGGCGTTCACGCTTGACGAGAGTTTCAGCGAGATGCTGCTTCGAAAGATAGATGAAAAAGGGATGACCGATCCGCAATGCTATAAGAAGGCGAATATCGACCGCAGACTGTTCGCGAAAATCCGTTCAAACAGCAAATATAAACCGTCAAAGCAGACTGTTCTCGCACTTGCCATCGCGCTCGAGCTTCCTCCGCGGGAGATAAACGAAATGCTGACAAAGGCGGGTTACGCGCTCTCGCCGAGCGTGCTGTTTGATGTGATTATCAAGTCGTGCATAGAGCAGGGTGAATATGATGTTTTTAAAATAAATGAAATACTGTTTAAATACGATCAGCCGATTCTGTGCTGAACAAAAGCCGCCCAAGGGCGGCTTTTAATTTGTCGCTTCACAGGCGACCACTCCGTAAATGAAATGAGATATAATTCAGTTGCAATCAAAAAGCAAATCAAATTTTACGGAGGTTTTAAAAATGAAAAAGACAATCGAAACAGCGAACAAAAAGGAAAACGGCAACAACATAACCGAACTCGTTTTCATCCTTGACCGCAGCGGTTCAATGTCGGGACTTGAATCCGACACGGTGGGCGGCTTCAACTCTGTTATTGACGAGCAGAGGAAGAAGGAAGGCAAGGTTTATGTTTCAACCGTGCTTTTCAACCATGAGAGCTTTGTTCTCCATGACAGAGTCGACATCGAAAAGATAGAGAAGATGAAAGAAAGCGACTTTGTCGTAGGCGGCTCGACCGCTCTTATTGACGCAATGGGCTGCGCTATTCACCACATAGGCAATGTTCACAAATACGCCCGTGAGGAAGATGTTCCCGAAAACACAATCTTTGTGATTATGACCGACGGTATGGAAAACGCGAGCCATATCTACTCCTCCTCCAAGGTCAAGGAGATGGTTGAGAAGGAGCAGACCAAATACGGCTGGAAGTTCCTCTTTATGGGTGCGAACATTGACGCTGTTGAAACGGCGCGCAGTTACGGAATCGACCGCAGAGGCGCGGTTCAGTTTGAGTGCGACAGCGTAGGCCAGAAGATGAACTACAAAGCGGCGAGTGTTGCTGTGAACTCCATACGCGATTGCGGTATGCTCGACGAATCCTGGGCTGACGAAATCAAACAGAGAGGGAAAAAAATAAAGAAAGAGAAGAAAAGAAAATAAAAACTTTTCATCTTTTTTCCGGCGGTTTAACAACCGCCGGTTTTGTTTTTTCATCGGGCTTTCCGGCACTTTTTAAACAATTCAATGTGTTGTTGTTCAATAAAAAACATTTTTTACCTCTTATGTAATTGCAATTCCACGGCTTTTATTATATAATAGTATTTTAGATGCCGGACTCAGGCCCGGACCGATTATGTTCAAGGGGTATGCAGATGAAAAGAATTGCTTCAAGATTTATATCTTTTTTGACAGCGGCGCTTCTGATTGCGGGCGCCGCCGCTCCTGCCGCTTTTACCGCGGATGAGGATGTTGAATCCGTAACCGCGCAACTGGAAGCGATTGACACGCTCGCGCAGATGCAGAGCAAAAAATCGCAGTTCACTGTGTCGGGTCATTACAACGCGGAAGATCCCGACTCTGTGCAGGAACATCTTGACGCCATAAACGGATACCGCAACTATATAATAGAAATGCGCGCGCAAAGGGCTGCCGCAAAGCAGGCATATGATGCGCTTTCCGACAGCGAAAAGGAGCAGATTCCCGCCGAACTCGCGGAAAAGCTTAACGACACGCTTGACACGGTGTTCAGATACAACAGCTACCCCATTACTCAGAGATTTGACGAATACTGCTATGAAGTCATTTTCCCGCGCAATCTTGTTTATGAACTAAGCCCGCATTTTTCGCCGGGAATTGATATGCCCGCGACAATAATACTCACAAACACAGCCGAACTCGACGGCAACTCCTGGACACCCGACGGTCCTTATTCATACGGCACAAACAATTACGATTTAACCTATTGCTGCGACCTTGAAGTAATGCCCGTAAACGGCACGCATTACAAAATCGGCAATCTGGAAGACAGCGGTCATTACGGCGTCACATCCGCAAGGCATATCAGGGCCATTGTCGAAAACTCCTACCCGTTTGTGACAATTGATCAAATGAAAGCAAACTTAAAAGCGGGCGGTCTTGACAGCGATTTTGTTGACAGTCTTACAAGAAGCGACATAATCGCAGGTGTGCAGATGGCAATCTGGGCATACTCGAACATGAGCAACGAAAGAATCGAACAATCCGTCTTTTACGGCGGTTCGCTTGACATTACCAAGCAGGGCATTATGACGCTTATTCACAACTACAGCAACGAAATCTGGGACTGGGCTCCCGTTGTGAGAAACAGAAAGACCTACAACGAAGAATCCGCATACAAGGTCAACAACCTCGTGTATTACCTCTACAATCTCGAAGGCGTTGAACCCACCGAAGAACAGATAGTTGTCTCCGATGTTGAAATGGTGCGCGCGAAGTTAAAGCCCGGCTCGGAAGATACATTTGACATAGGATTATATGTCAACATAAACGGCAAGCTCGAAAGCGACGACGATATTACAATAACCGTTAAAAGCGGACACGACGACAGCAGCGGAAATTTCATTGAAACAGACAGCATTTCAATTCAGGCAGACACAAAAACGAAATATCCGTTTACAATAACCGCAAAAGCCGGCGACACCGTAACAGTTGAAACATCGGGAATTCAGAATCTTGCGAAGGGTGTTTATCTTTTTGAACCCGAAGGCGGCAAGGAAGCGTCCCAGTCCCTTGTCGGCGTTACCGAAGGTCCTGCCAGAATAAAGGCGACAAACTCATTTGTATTTAACGGAGACATCGAAAAGGGTTTAGGGATTTTCAAAACATCCGCCGAAACCGGCAATCCAATTGAAAATATAGAATTCGAAATCTACAGAGCGGACGGCGCGACGGGCGACACTCCCACACAGGAGGATATTGACACTTACGCGGTTGACTCCGCAAAGGTAGGCAGCGCGGAAACCGACTCCACGGGCTACGCCTGCCTTGAACTTGAAGACGGCAAATATCTCGTTATTGAAGCAGAGGCTCCCGACCGGATTGAAGCACCCGCTCCTCCGTTTTTTATAGACATTCCGTCTCCGGTTCCGGGCTCCGACAACGAGTTTTCATCCGTTGCCTCCGTTTACCCGAAAAACACTCTTAAAGACATTCCCGATGAGCCGAAAGATCTGATTATTCCCGACAATGTCAGCGGCACATTCTCAATAGTGAAATACAAGGCGGGCGACACCGAAGAACGCCTTGAGGGCGCGAAATTCAAGGTTTACCGCCCCGCTTATTACGACGATACCGAATATGTCACCCTGAACGGTCAGGACGGTGAGAGTTACGCAGCCGTGCCGGTCACGGTTGAAGGCGAAGAACTTGTTCTGCGCTCGGATGAAAACGGAAACGCCGTCTCACCCGCACTGCCCTGCGGAATATACTATCTTGAAGAAATCAAAGCGCCCCTGGGCTGCCGCAAACCGGATTATGTTTTCAGCGTTACCGTTGTTTCGGAACTTGTTGATACCCCCGCGCAAACGCTGTATATTGCGAACACATCATCCTCCATTCTTCCCGGAACAGGCGGAACGGGAACGGTCATTTATATCGCGGGCGGCGTTGCGGTTATGTTAACGGCTCTTGTTTTTGCCGTCCCAAAAAGAAAAAAGCAGAAGGACGTTTCCCATTCCGCGTAAATATTAAAACACGACAGTTTATAAGAGAATAATAAAGCAAACGGAAAGCCCCTGCCGCGCATACGCACGGCAGGGGTATTGTCGTTTATTTAACCTTATCAATCCCGAAAACCGGGTTTAACAAGGGATTCCCGCCCTTGGCAGTCCTTTTTTATCTTAAGGAGTTATTAATGCAGTTTTAATGCTTTACACAGTTTAATCTTAATACGGATGCGGATATAATTAAGCCGTCAAATGACAACAAAAACTTTTAAGGAGCTTAATTCAAAATGTCGTGCTTCTGGTCAAATGACGGAATAACAATCGGACTTATCCGCATAGGTTTCGGAACGGAATATAAGGAATTCGGTGATAACATCAGCATTGAATTATTTGAAAAAAATACGGATAATAACACCGTAAGAAAATGTGACGCCGGGAATACGGTAACTGCCGTGGAAAAAATTAACAATTCTGAAAACGAAGAGCTTGTTCTTTACATCAAAAATCCGGGCTGCAAAAATGAAGGAAATACAAGGCTGTATGCAATTGTAGGCGAAAACTCTGTGTTTGACTCAAACGGAAACGGAAACAGCACATTCAGAATAAACGGGGATTGGGAGTATATTTTTTATGATTATAATTATTACAGTAAAGGTGGATACATTGGCTCCTATGATGGAAGATCATTCAAAGGTGACAGGGTTGAATTTAAAACCGTAATTCCTGTCGATATATATGTCAACGGAGAACTTGCAGATAATGACGGCAGCGGTTTCATAATTTACCTTGAAACCGGGGAATATACCATAAGGGTCGAAAAATACGGGATTCTTCTGAGAGAAAATACATATAATGTTGAATCAAGCCCGTCAAAGGCAGATGAGTTCTGGTCAGCAATCGGCAATGGTGCAATGGGTGAACTGACAGCTATTCTGCAAACTGTGTTTGGCATTGTTCTTTTGCCTGTGTTTCCGCTCGGAACAATGATAGCAATAGCTTTTCTTGCAGACGGACCTGCAAGTTTAATAATTAATATAGGAGAAACCATCGGTAACCTGTTCGGAGTTGTTTTCGAATAACTTTTCAAGCGTTCCCGAAAAACATATAAAACCGTTAAAATATGAAAAATGATTTAAAGGAGTATTGAAATGAAAAAACTTACGGCGTTTATTCTCGTTACCGCGATGCTTTTCACATTCTGCGCGTCCGTGTCCGTAGCGGCGGAAGACGCTCTGACCGACAACGGAGCGTCCGACTTTTATGAATCTGACGAAACCGATGAGGAAGATTCTCAGTATTATTACATCACGCAGGAAGAGTTTGAGAAATACCGCGACGATTATTTCGAAGACAAAACGACTGAAAAACTGCTCGGCAAAGTCGGCGCGCAGGCTTGGGAATCTCTTGGATATGTGCTTGCCCCGCTTGCCATACCCGTATTTATGTTTGTTCCTTTTGTAGGCGCTCTTGCGGCTGGTGCCGCGATTATGGCTCCGTTCCAGGGAATAGAATCATTCATTGAAGTTTTTTCCGACTCGTTTTACATTATCTTTCACAGAGATGAAATGTATAATAATTTTTCAACCGACCGGCTTTACGCTCAGTTGGACTCGAACTACGACGAAGAGACCGGCGAATACAAAAGCGAATATGTAATTTATTATAAAGACCCTGAAAGCGACGCGACTTTATGGTCAGACTGCCTGCCCGTCGCGATAAAAAACAACTGAGAGGTAGTGTTTTATCTTAATGTAATCTTAATGCTTTATGCAGTTGAATCTTAATGCAATTTATGGATAAGATTAATATATCAAAAAATAAAAACAGATTATATAAGGAGATTATCCATGAAAAAACTTATTGCATTTATCCTTGCAGCTGCACTGCTTTTCCCGTTCTGTGCCGCAGTTCCCGTTTCTGCACAGGATATTATGCCGACAGACGGCGCAACCGAAGAACAGAACGGTGAAAATGAACTGCAACCGGTTGATGTTTATTACATAACGCAGGAGGAGTTTGAAAAATACCGGGATGACTATTTTGCCGGAAAGCCGGCTTTGTTGTCGAACAACCTCAAAGAAAGTATATTGTTGTTCCCCGCCGGCCTTGTAACACCTCTTTTGCTGCCCATACTGATATTTATACCGTGGGGTGGGTTTGTTGTGAGCGTGGTTTTGGCTGCGCCCTATATTGTTACATCCAATCTGTTTAATTCAATCAAAGAATCAATAGATTTCAATCTGCATAAAGATGAATTATATAACAGTTTTTCGACAGATAACCTGTATGCGTTGCCGGAATATACTTATGATGAAACATATTCTGAAATTACAGGCATCAACTACAGTATACAATTCAAAGAGGCAAGCGAGGACATTCCCGCAAATGCAATACCTGTTGCAATAAAAAACAACTGAATATAAATGACAAATGCCCTGCCTCATTGAGGCAGGGCTGATTATTTTACAGTTGTTTAAGCGTCTTCCTGTGAGGAGGCTCTGCGGACCCAGCGCATAAAGAAGGTGATCGCTTCTTCAACAGTTTTGATAGGCAGGCGCTCGTTTGTGTTATGGGTGCAGCGCAGTTCCTCGATGGTGACATTGAAGGGTGAATAACGGTAGATATTATCGCACACGGGCTCGTAGTAACAGGCATCTGTGCCGCCCATTACAAGGTAGGGAGCGACGAAGCTGTCGGGGTTCTGCTGTTTGCAGATTTTCTCCATAACGCGGAAAGGTCTTGTATCGGTCGGGGAGAATTTCGAAGCCTCTTTCTGCTTTAAAATCTCAACCGAAATATCTTTGTTGCGGACGACCTTGCGGATATGTTTTTCAAGGTCGGCAACGGTCGTTCCGGGCATCTGCCTGAAGTTTACGGTGATGCTCGCGTTCTGCGCCAGGACATTCGCCGCGGGGCTGCCTTCGGTCATTGTGACCGCCGTTGTTGTGCGGACAAGGCAGGCGGCGGGAGGAATCTGCTTCATAATCTGTTTGATAAGCGGTTTCATAAACGGAATGTTGCAGGCGACGAGTCTTGCGGGATACATACAATTTCTGCCGATACCCGAGAAAAGCTCGGAAATGAACGGCATAAGTTCGGACCTGAACTGATGGTTTTCAAGATCTTTGACTACATCGGCGAGCTCGCCTATCGCGCTGTGCTTGGGCGGCTGTGAGGAATGGCCTCCGTTTGAGTGAACGCTGATTTTAACATCGGTGTAGCCTTTTTCGGCGATGCCTACGCCGATGAGTTTCTTGCCTTTGATGACGCCGGGAATATCAAGGTCAATAACCGCTCCGCCTTCATCGACAAGGCTGTCAAGGTGAATACCGCGCTCTTTGAATATTTCCATCATTGAACGCGCGCCCGATTCTTCCGATGCGACAACCTCTTCATCCTGACCGAAGCAGAGATAAACATCTCGTTCGGGAGTAAAGCCCTCTTCGAGCAGGGTTTCGATGGCTTCCATAACGCAGATGAGGTGGTTTTTCATATCAAGGGCGCCTCTGCCCCAGATGAACTCGCCGTCGTTGTATCCGCTGAACGCGGGATGAGTCCAGTCATCTTCCGTGCCTTCCTCAATGGGAACGACATCCTGGTGTGAGAGCATAGCCATAGGCTCGAGGTCGGGGTTCGTGCCTTTCCAGTGATACATAAGGCTCGCCTCGTTGACGACTTCCTTCGTCATCGTCTTGTGGATGAGCGGGAAGGACTCTTCAAGGAATTTATGGAATTTTTCGAACTCTTTGAAATCAACCTTCGATTTGTCGGGGTTGCTTACGGTTTTAATCTGAATCGCGCCCGAAATATGTTCCAGCGCTCTGTCAACATTGATTTTTTCGGGTTCGGCTGTGCCCCAGTCTTTCTTTTCGGGAACAAACAGAGCCGCTCTGACTGCGTTGGCCGCGGTCAGCGCGCCTGCGCCTGCGAGAACAGCTGCGGTGCGTTTTTTCATAAGAATTCCTCCGTTTTGTTTTATGACAATATAATATTACAATTATTATTCTTTTTCAACAAAAAGTTAAAACAGGCTGAGCTGTGTGGTTCTCGGCAGGCAGTCGAGCGCTCCGAGTGAGTCGAGCGCTTCGATAAGCGTTTTGGACGCGCCCGAACGCTCCTGAAGGTCATCGACTGAAATGTATTCGACAATTTTGCTTTTATCGGGCGTGCCGTCGGGATTTTTGTCATACCTCGCGAGTTCCATAGCCTCCGCCGCGGCTTCGCCTACGCCGGGCATTGAGGCGAACGGAAGGCGGATTTTACCGTCTTCAATGACATAGGTTCTTGCGGTGGATTTATAAATATCGACGGGCAGGAACTCAACGCCTCTCGCCATCATTTCATTGACAATCTGCAGCGATGTGAAAACGCCTTCATCCTTCGCCTTTGCCTCTTTGCGGCTTATCATACCCTTGAGTTCGGCGAGTCGCGCCCTGACAGCCTGTCTGCCGTCAAGTATGGTTTTCATTTCAAGGTCTTCGCTGCGGACCGTCATATACGCGGCGTAATACTGCAGCGGGTAGTAAAGCTTATACCACGCAAGGCGCATGGCGGCAATAACATAGGCGGCCGCGTGAGCCTTGGGGAACATATATTTAATCTTGATACAAGAATCAATATACCACTGCGGAACACCGTGTTCGAGCATCGCTTTTTTGTGCTCATCCGTCAGCAGTTTCCCGGCGTTGCCCTTACGGGTGATTTCCATAATCTTGAACGCCATACCGGGCTCGAGCCCCTTGTTGATGAGGTAAACCATAATGCTGTCACGGGTTCCCACAACATCCGAAATTGTGCAGGTGCCGTCGGCGATAAGGTCTTTCGCGTTGCCGAGCCAGACATCCGTGCCGTGCGAAAGTCCCGAAATCTGAAGCATATCGCTGAAATTTCTGGGCTGCGCGTCAACGAGCATCTGAATTACAAACGGAGTGCCGAGTTCGGGCAGCGAGAGCGTGCCTGTCGGGCAGTCGATATCCTCGGGTGTTATTCCGAGAGGTTCGGGTGTGGTGAGCAGTTTGTAAATCTGCGGATCGCACACATCGGCATCCATAATCGAAATGCCCGTCATATCTTCAAGATATTTATATGTTGTGGGGACGATGTGCCCCAGGTTGTCAAGCTTCAGGATGGTGTCGTGCATTGAGCGGAAATCAAAATGCGTGGTTCGCAGACCTTTATCAACGTCATCGGCGGGATGCTGAATCGGAGTGAAATCTTCCGCGTCGCGGTCATCGGGAATGACGACCATTCCGCCGGGGTGCTGACCTGTAGTCCTCTTGACGCCTTCGCAGCCGTTTTTGAGTCTTTCAAGCTCGGCGTTGGGCAGAGGTTTGACAACTTCACCGTTTTCGAACGCCTTTTTCGTTTTCTCCTCTTCCCATTTCTTGACGAAACCGAAAGCGGTTTTATCGGCAAGGGCGCTTATTGTGCCTGCCTTGAACACCTTTTCGATGCCGAACAGCTCTTCGGTGTAGCGATGCGCGTAAAACTGGTATTCGTCGGCGAAGTTAAGGTCTATATCGGGTGATTTGTCGCCGTTGAAGCCGAGGAAGGTTTCAAACGGAATATTATGACCGTCACGGTGCATAGGCTCTCCGCAGACGGGGCAGTTTTTGGGCGGAAGGTCAAAGCCCGAACCGTATTCGCCTTTTTCAAACGCTTCAAAATGGAAGCATTTTCTGCAAAGGTAATGCGGCACAAGGGGGTTTACTTCGGAGATGCCCGAAGCGTAGGCGACGAAAGACGAGCCGACCGAACCTCTTGAACCGACATAGTAGCCGTTATCCATCGAGTTCTTGACGAGCTTCTGGGCTATCATATAAAGAACGGCAAAACCGTGCTTGATTATTGCATCAAGCTCGCGGTCAAGACGCTGTTCGATTATCGCGGGAAGGGGCGAGCCGTATTCCGCCTCCATCCGCTGGTGACAGATTGAGCGCAGATCCGTGTCGGCGTTATCCATATAGGGAGTGAATGTTCCGTCGGGGAACGCTTTGAGCGGCTCGCACATATCGGCGATTTTATTCGGATTGGTGATAACGACCTCTCTCGCCGTGTCTTCGCCGAGATAAGCGAACTCATTGAGCATATCGCGGGTGTTTCTGAAATAGAGGGGCGCCTGCATATCGGCGTCGCT
The DNA here is from genome assembly GCA_902787025.1 of Oscillospiraceae bacterium. Taxonomy (GTDB): domain Bacteria; phylum Bacillota; class Clostridia; order Oscillospirales; family Acutalibacteraceae; genus CAG-177. The sequence goes on from CADAER010000023.1 coordinate 9,851, forward strand.
GAAGCCCTGCCCCGCCATAATGATTTCTCTGAAAATGCTGTCTTTCTCGTTAAGGAAATGCACGTCGCCGGTAGCGACGACGGGGATACCGAGCGCATCGCCTATGCGGATAATCTTTTTGTTGAACTCCTTGATTTCCTCAACGTTTTTAACGGTGCCTTCACGCACCATAAACATATTGTTGCCGTCGGGCTGAATTTCGAGATAATCATAAAACTTCGCTATTTCAAGAAGTCGCTCATCAGGTCTGCCGTCAACAACGGCGCGGTAGAGTTCGCCCGCCTCGCAGGCGCTTCCGATAATAAGACCTTCGCGGTGTTTTATTATCTCGCTTCTCGGCATACGGGGATTGCGGTAGAAGTAGTCGAGATTGGATTTTGTTATCAGCTGATAGAGGTTTTTGAGGCCTCTTGTATTTTTCGCAAGAATGATAATATGGTTGCTGTGAAGCTTTTTGACATCGATTGGCGGAAGCTTTGTGTTGAGTTCGTCAACTCTTTCAGCGCCGCGCTCTTTCGCGAGTTTTAAAAGCTGCTCAAAAATGCGCTCGAGCGCGAACGCGTCGTCTGTCGCTCTGTGATGATTGAACTTCGGCAGTTTGAAATAATCGGAAATCGAGTCAAGCTTATAGTTTTTGAGTCTGACATTTTTATCCGTATTATCAACAAGAATCTGCGTGAGAAGAAGAGTGTCAATAAACGAATATCTGAAATCGGCGATACCGTTTCTCGCGCAGGCAGCGTTAATCATACCGGTATCAAATTCCGCGTTGTGTGCGACAAGCACGGCGTTGCCGCAGAACTCGATGAATTTTCTGACGGCTTCGCCCTCTTTCGGCGCCTTTGCGACCATATCGTCCGATATGCCTGTCTTTTCTGTTATCTCACGGGGAATCGGGCGCTCGGGATTGACAAATGTTGAAAAAGAGTCGCATTCCATACCGTTTTTAAAGCGCACCGCTCCTATCTCGGTAATGCGGTCATAACCTGTGCGAAGGCCTGTTGTTTCAACATCGAAGATTACGAATTCACCGTCAAGGGAAATTTTGCTGTCGCCAGTGAAAGGCTTGACGCTGTCATCGACATAATAGCCCTCAATGCCGTGAAGAATCTTGATCTTGCCTTTTGCCGCTGAATCGGCATCGGGGAACGCCTGAACAACGCCGTGGTCGGTTATTGCCATTGCCTTGTGACCCCAGCCGATGGCTTTGGCAACAATATCTTTGGGCTTGGAAACACCGTCCATAGCGCTCATATTCGTATGCAGATGCAGTTCAACGCGCTTTTCTTCCTCGTCGTCTGTTTCGGGCATTTTTTCAACAATCATAACGGAGCGTGCGTTGATAACATTGTCGTGGATGAAATTATCCTGTTCGACGGGACCTCTGACGACAGCGGTAACGCCGTCTTTCAGGGATTCTGCCGCTCTTTCGCTATCCTTTTTTTCCTTAATGATTTTTACGGTATAGGAACTTGTGTAATCGGTTAAATAAAAATTGATTATGTTGCGGGTGCCGTCTTTTGTGGTCTTGACCTGAACGCCGAAAACATCGCCCCAGACGGTGACATTGCCGTCTTCAAGAGTGATATCCTTTATCGGTTTCGGCTTGCTTTTGATTCTTCCGCCGTAAACAACATCGGCGTTGTGATATGTAAGCGGCAGATCGTCAAATTCACGCTTCGGCTTTCTGTCTGTTTCTTCCATAAAGTTTACGGGATCAACCGCGGCGTTCTGCATTTCGACATATTCGGGGGAATCGATGGAAATGCTTTTCTCTCCGTCCGTTATGAATTTAACGGAAACTGAGCGTGAAAAAGTGTTCTTTATATAATCTTCAAGGCATTTTGCCGCTTCGATTTTTTCGAGGATATCGGAACCCGTGTTTATGTGATAAGCAAGAGTCTCACCGTCAAAATCCACGGGGACATTGTCGATAAAGCCGTTTGTCGCCGCCTTGTTGTCTTTGAGATACTCGGTAAGATCGGCAATCGCGCTCGCGGTAAGAGAATCCGACGGGTAGTGCTCCGTAATAATGACACTGTCGTTTTCGAGAGCGAGGCGCAGATCGTGCGCAGCGTGTCTTATCTTGCGGTAGCCGATATACGAGGGAAAATCGGCATCTATTTTAAGTTCCCCCGCGTCGTTGAGCCCTATTGAGCGCACGGTGACGCCCTCGAAGAGCGACTGCTGCTCGGGGGAAAGATAATCACCTATAAAATAAAGTAACGAGTTGTTGTTCATTATATCTCCAAAGTTTCAATCTCTTTTATCAATTCATCAACTGCCCTGCTTTCGGGCACTTTGCGCAGAATTTCGCCTTTTCTGAAAATAAGGGCGCAGCCGTCGCCGCCGGCTATTCCTATATCCGCCTGTCTGGCCTCGCCCGGTCCGTTGACGGCGCAGCCCATAACGGCAACCGTTATGGATTTTTTGCAGTTTTCAAGTCTTTTTTCGACTTCGTTTGCAAGGGCGATAAGGTCGATTCTCGTGCGCCCGCAGGTGGGGCAGGAAACTATCCGCACACAGTCATCCCTGAGATTAAGCGCCTTTAAAATATCAAAACCCGCCGGAACCTCTCTTAACGGGTCAGCTGTCATTGACACCCTTATTGTGTCGCCTATGCCTTTCGCGAGCAGAGAGCCTATGCCTATGCTTGATTTGACAAGGGCCATACGCTCCGTGCCAGCCTCTGTGACGCCGAGATGAAGCGGATAATCGCATTTTTCGGCGCAGAGTTCATATGCGCTTATCATAGTTTCGACATCGGATGATTTTATTGAAATGACCGTGTCATAAAAATCATTTTTTTCAAGAAGCTTCGCGTGATTTAGAGCGCTCTCGACAAGCGCTTCGGGTGTTGGAGCGCCAAACTTCGCGAGCAGTTCTTTTTCGACAGAACCAGAATTGACGCCTATTCTTATGGGAATGTTTTTCTGTCTGCAGGCATCCGCAACGGCTTTTACGCGGTCGGGAGAACCGATATTGCCCGGGTTTATGCGGATTTTGTCAACTCCCGCCGCGACACTTTCAAGCGCCAGACGGTAGTCAAAATGGATATCCGCCACCACGGGAACGGTCAGGTTGTTTTTCAGCTCGTAAATAAGTTTTACGGCGTCCATATCCGGCACTGCGGCGCGGATAATCTGACATCCCGCGTTTTCGAGAGCCTTCGCCTGACGCACGCTGCCTTCAATATCCGTCGAGGGAACATTGAGCATTGACTGAACGCTGACGGGCGCGCCGCCGCCGATAAGAACATTGCCTGCCCTTACCTGCCTTGTTTTTCTGCGCTGCATACCGTCACCTCTTTCGGATAAAAAAGTCAACTCTACAATTCGCCGCGGATGAGTTTCAGAATATCGCTCGCGGAAATAACCACCATAAGCCCGAGCAGGAGAACAAGCCCCGCCGCGTGAACCCATTTTTCATATCTTGCGGGAACGGGCTTGCGGAATATCATCTCAATGATGATGAAGAAAAGTCTGCCGCCGTCGAGAGCGGGAAGCGGAAGAAGATTGAAGACTCCGACATTTACGGCGACAAGAGCCATAATAAGAAGCATACTCTCGAAGTCTATTCTGCCCGTCTCTGTCTGCGCCGATTCGGCAACATAGGCAACCGTTCCGATGGGGCCGGACAAGTCGTTTAATCCGTAGTGTCCGGTTACAAGCTGGAACAGACTTATATAGACCATTCTCGCGAGGCTCACGGTCTGCACCGGCGCGTATTTCATAACGTTTTTAAATGTCGGGTCAACGCCGCGCAGCATAAAGTCAAGGATAACGACGCTGTGGCCGCTGACATCCGTCGTTTCGAATCTGACATCGGGAACGGTGACTTTTTCGCCGCCGCGTTTTACTCCCATATCGAAAACTCCGTCGGAATCGCCCATCATAAGCACGCCCAGGTCATAAATTGAAAACACTCGTTTTCCGTTAACCTCGGTTATGATGTCGCCCTCCTGCAAACCGTCTTCGCAGGTTGTGGCGTTTTCGGTGAAATAGAGTATTTCGGTTGTGCCGATACCCGAATCTTCGCCTGTTGCAAAAGCAAGCATAATGAGAACCGTGAGGAAACCCATTATGATATTCACAACAGCGCCTGCGCACACAATCAGGAATCTCTGCCAGGCGGGTTTGTTGCAGAAAGCGCGTGGTTCTTCAGAGGTTTCATCTTCACCTTCCATACTGACAAAGCCGCCTACGGGAAAAGCGCGCAGGGAATACTGCGTTTCGCCTTTTTTACGCTTTAAAAGGCAGGGACCCATACCCATTGAAAACTCGTTGATTTTGACATCAAAAAGTTTTGCGACTAAAAAATGGCCGCCCTCGTGAAGCATTATGATAAGGCCGAAAAACAGTATCGCGATTATTATCGGCACGGCTTTGAGCGCCACAGCCGAAAATGTTATAAGCGGAATAATTCTCATAATTACTGCTCCGTTTCAATGCGGAAATAGTCATTTACAGCCTGTCTCGCGATGCGGTCCGTTTCGAATATCTCTTCAACGCCGCCCGGCTGACAGGGATTGATGTTTTCAAGTGTGTATTGAACAGCCTCGCCTATCTGCAAAAATCTTATTCTGCCCTGTCTGAACAGAAGGTTCGCCTGCTCGTTCGCGCCGTTGACAAGAGCGGAATAAAGACCGCCCATGGCGCAGGCTTTTTTACACAGGTTAATGCCGATGAATGTATCGTAATCGGGTGCCTCAAAGGTAAGGCTGCCGTAATCTTCAAGTTTAAGCTGCTTTACGGGACTCTGCGCTCTGTCGGGATATGTCAGCGCATACTGAATCGGAAGCCTCATATCCGGCACGCCGAGCTGGGCGACAACAGAGCCGTCAACAAATTCCACAAGCGAGTGAACCACGCTCTGGCGGTGGATGAGAATATCTATTTTATCAGCCGGAACATCAAAGAGCCATCTCGCTTCGGTGAGCTCGAGCCCCTTGTTCATCATTGTAGCGCTGTCGATGGTTATTTTTTCACCCATCTCCCAGTTCGGATGTTTAAGCGCCTGCTCTTTGGTAACGGTTTCAAGCTCTTTCGCGGTCTTTCCGAAGAAAGGACCGCCTGACGCCGTGAGAATCAGCCGTTTTATCTGCTTTTTGTCGTTACAGCCTGCAAGCGACTGAAAAACAGCGCAGTGCTCGCTGTCAACAGGGAGGATTTCAACTCCGTTTTTCTTTGCCGATGACATAACAAGCTCGCCACCGGTTACAAGGGATTCCTTGTTTGCAAGCGCAAGACGGTTTCCCGCTCCGATTGCCGAAAGCGTAGGCAGCAAGCCCGCTATTCCGACAACGGAATTGAGAACGGTATCCGCCTGCATCGCGGCACATTCGCAAACGCCCTCAATGCCGGAGAGAATCTTTGTCGATGTGTCGGCGACTCTCACTGTCAAATCGGCGGCCGCCTTTTCGTCGGCAGCCGCGGCTGTTTCGGGTCTGAATTCCCTTATTTGTTTTTCAAGCAGTTCAACATTGGCGTTGGCGGTAAGCGCTTTGACTTTATAATCGCCGAAACGGGCCACTTCAAGCGCCTGCCTGCCTATTGAGCCGGTTGAACCGAGAATGGATAAGGACTTGCTCATAAGACTCCTTTTACACTGCTTTGAAACTGATAATCGCTGTTATGAAAATATAGAAAGTCGGAAGCGCGAAAAGAGTGGAATCAAATCTGTCCATAATTCCGCCGTGACCGGGGAAGAATGTGCCGTAATCCTTCTTGCCGAAATTGCGTTTGATAACCGAAGCGGAAAGGTCGCCGCATACGCCGAGTATTGAAGCGACGGTTCCTATCGCTATTATTCCCCAGCCGTTGAAGGTGTCGGGGTATCTTGTAAACCAGTGTGAAGCGATAAGCCAGGTTATTCCGGTAACAAGAGCGTTCCCGAGAAGACCGGCGACAGCGCCTTCAATCGACTTCTTCGGGCTGATGACGGGTGCTAACTTATGCTTGCCGAATTTTCTGCCGATGAAATAGGCGAAAGCGTCTGAAATCCACGCCGCGTAAAGCGCGCACAGAACAATGGCTCTCGACTGCGCGGGCTGAATATAGCCGGGGTAAAGGTGGTCGAGGTCACGAAGATAAATAAGCGTTGCCATACCGAAGCCGACGCCTATTGTGCTGAATATCGCCATAGCCGCGTGCTCGAACGGTACGGTTTCGTAGTTGCCGAGCATAATAACCATTATGACAAAAACATAGATTACAGCCGGCACCCATACGGGCATACTGAAAGAATTGAAGAACTCCGCTCCTCTGTGATATTTGAAAAACGCGATGATGTCGCTGAAAAGCGGAACCGCGCCGGCGAACACCATTGAAATATATATTATCGGCTTGTTTTTGCAGCCGATAACATGCAGAATCTCGTGAACCGCCGTAGCGGCAAAAAACGCGAGCGGAATTCCCAATATAAACGGCGCCTGCATAAACACAACGCAGGCTATCGCGAACAGCGCTCCGCTTATTCCTGTTATTAATCTCTTTTTCATAGCTTACCTCTCATTAAACCGCGCCGAAGCGGCGGTTGCGTGAACAAAAATCAATGATGGCCCTGTCAAGGTCATCCTCAGTGAAATCGGGCCACAGAATATCCGTGAAATAAAACTCCGAATAGGCGCTCTGCCAGATAAGGAAATTGGATATTCTGCTCTCTCCCCCCGGTCTGATTATAAGGTCGGGATCGGGCTGACCTGCCGTATAGAGCATGGATGATATTGTGTCTTCATCAATGTCATCAACCGTCATTTCACCGTTTTTAACCTTTTCGGCTATACGGCGCGCGGCGTTTGTTATCTCCGCCCTGCCGCCGTAGTTGACGGCGATGTTGACGGTTGTTCCCGTTTTATCTGCCGAGCGCTTTTCGCATATCTCGAAAAGATTGACAAGCTCCTCCGGCATATTTGCCGTGTCTCCCGCGAATTTTATGTGAAAACCGATTTCTTCGTTTTCCTTTTCCCTTTCCTGCGCTTCTTCAAGAAAATCCCTGAAGAGCTTCATAAGGGCGTTGACCTCATTTTCGGGGCGTTTCCAGTTTTCGGTCGAAAAGGCGTAAAATGTTACGGACTCAATTCCGAGTTTCGCACAGTATGTGCTTATTGCGCGGAAGGTCTGCGCTCCCGCCTTGTGCCCCTGCGCTCTTTCAAGTCCTCTCGCCGTTGCCCAGCGCCCGTTGCCGTCCATAATAAAACCTATGTGACGTGGTAAAATAAGGCTGTTTTTTGTTTTTTCATCCATATCCGTTTACCGATAAAAGTTTATTATAGGGGCGGTAACTCCGCCCCTTTTAATCATAGAAGACTATTGCCGAATTAAACCTCAAGAACTTCCTTTTCTTTTTCGGCTGATTTTTCATCAATCTTTTTGATGAACGAATCGGTGATGTCCTGAAGCTCCTCTTCGCAGTCGTCAAGGTCGTCCTCTGTTATTTCGGAAGCCTTTTCCATCTTCTTGAATTTTTCCATTCCGTCGCGGCGGATTGAGCGGATTGCGACTTTGGAATCTTCAGCCATTTTGCGGACTTCCTTAACAAGATCCTTACGGCGTTCCTCTGTGGGCTGCGGGAATATAAGGCGGATTACTCTTCCGTCGTTCTGCGGATTGATGCCGAGATCGGATGCCTGAATCGCTTTTTCTATTGCGCCGAGTGATGAAACATCCCAGGGCTGAATCTGAAGGATTCTCGCCTCCGCCACGGAGACGGCAGCCATCTGGTTGATGGGTGTGGGAGTGCCCCAGTAATCGACTCTGATTTTGTCAAGCACGGCGGGGTTTGCTCTGCCGGCTCTTATTGATGAATAGTTTGATTCGAGAACGCTTAAAGTTTTCTCCATCTTTTCTTTGATCTGAGCAAATACGGTATCCATAAATTTACCTCCGTTTATTAAATCTTACACATTAACTACTGTTCCTATGTTTTCACCTGCCGACGCGCGGACTATGTTCTGCGGATCATTGAGGTTGAAAACAAGAATTTTGATTTTATTGTCACGGCAGAGCGAAGCCGCCGCGGAATCCATAACCTTGAGGTTCTGCGCAAGCACCTCATCCATTGTGAGAGAGTCATATTTGACCGCGTCGGGGTTTTTGCCGGGATCCTTGTCATAAACGCCGTCAACATTTGTGGCTTTGAATATAACCTCCGCTCCGATTTCCGCCGCGCGGATTGCCGCGCAGGTATCGGTTGAGAAGAACGGGCTGCCCGTGCCGCCGCCGAAGATTACCACCTCTCCCGCTTCGAGCCTTCTTAACGCCTCGCGCTGTGAGAACGGCTCTGCGACCGCGTTCATCGGTATTGCCGACTGCGCCGTGGCGGGAACGCCGAGATTTCTGAGTGTTTCCTCAAGCATAATCGCGTTCATTACGGTCGCGAGCATTCCGATATGGTCTGCTCTCGCACGGTTCATATTCTCACTGGAACGGCCGCGCCAGAAGTTGCCGCCGCCGACCACAAGACCTATCTGAACACCCATATCTCGGGTTTCTTTGATTGCTTTGCAGATAACATCAAGTTTTCCGGGATCGAAGCCCGAACCTTTTTCGCCCGCAAGAACTTCTCCGCTTATTTTGAGAAGGATGCGTCTGTATTTTGCCTGCATAATAACCACCTCATATATTCAACTACATATAATAATATAATATTTTATAAAGCGTGTAAAGATTTAAAAGTAAATTTTGCGTGAATTTTTAATATGTTCTTTCGCACACTTCTTTAATCTTTTCTTTGAGGGCGAGAAAATCCTCAAGCGCGTCGGGCTTCTGCAAAGGATTTCTCAGCAACGCGGCTGGGTGGAAGGTTCCCATAAAAAGGATTCCTCCCCTTTCGATGAAATCGCCATGCTGTTTTGTCACCTTGAAATCGGGAGAAATGAGTTTCTGAGCCGATATTCTGCCGAGACAGACGATGATTTTCGGTCTCATCAACCTTGTCTGCTCGCGGAGCCAGTCGATGCAGGCGTCCTGCTCCTCGGGTTTGGGATCCCTGTTCTGAGGAGGACGGCATTTGACAATGTTGGCGATATAGATATTCTTTTTGCGGTCAAGGTCAACGGCGGTTAAGTATTTGTCAAGCAGCTGACCGCCTCTGCCGACGAAAGGCTCGCCCTGCAAGTCTTCGTTTTCTCCGGGGCCCTCGCCCACGAAAAGCACCTCAGCGTTTTCATTTCCCACGCCGAAAACAAGATTTGTTCTTGTTTCGCAAAGTCCGCATTTTCTGCACTGCATACACTCGGTTTTCAGCGCTTCCCAACTCTCATACACAGCCGTTTTCCCCTTTCTTTTCAAAAATCAGTTTTGCCGTTTCGCTGTCTTTTTTTATCTGCGCGGCAAGCTCTTCCATTGATGAAAACCTGATTTCGTCCCTTAATTTTTCGATAAGGCTTATTTCAATATTCTCGCCGTAAATATCGTCGTCGAAGTTTTCGATATGCGTTTCGCTTCTCGGCTTCGATTTGCCGAAGGTGGGGCGGACACCGATATTTGTTATTCCGCAATATCTTTCTCCCCTCACCCTGACGGTTGAGGCATAAACGCCGAACGCGGGGACGATGAAGCCCTCTTCAAAAAACTGGTTGGCTGTCGGAAAGCCCATTTTTCTGCCTCTCCTGTCGCCCTTCGTGACTTCGCCGTCATAGAAAAAAGGTCTGCCGAGCATTGTGTTCGCGGCTTTTATATCGCCCGATTTCACGGCGGTTCTTATTCTTGTCGAGCTGACGGGCTCGCCTTCAAACATAATGCTCTCGCTTACCTGCAGTTTTGTTCCGCTTTTTTCGCAGAGCTCTTTCAGAAGCACGCAGTCGCCTTTTCCGCCCGCTCCGAAACGGTAGTTCTCGCCGCAGCACAGCGCTTTTGCGTTCAGTTCGTCAAGAAGGATGTCTTTATAAAAATCTTCCGCTTTCATATTGCATATCTCAGCAAATGAAATATCGACGATTTCTATTCCCATATTCTCGAGAATTCTTCTGCGAAGGTGCTTCTGGAGTATTTCATCGGGGGCTGTTCCGAGTATTTTCTGCGGATGTTCGTCGAAAAGAAGCACAACAGGAAAAAGCCCCGAAGCTCTTAATGAAAGAGCCGAGGCTATTACCGCTGTATGACCTTTATGCAGACCGTCAAAACTTCCGAGAGCGACGGCTGTCTTTTTCTTTTCGCTTGAATTCACAGAAAACTCCGGTCGTTTATTTTTTTCTGAACTGTTGTTTCATACGCAGTTCTTTTGAAAGAATGCGTTTTCTCAGGCGCAGGTGGTTCGGGGTTACTTCAAGCAGCTCGTCGTCTTTTATAAACTCCATGCACTGTTCAAGGCTCAGTGTTGAGGGAGGAACAAGACGGAGCGCCTCATCCGAACCCGACGCTCTTGTGTTTGTAAGATGTTTCGCCTTGCAGACATTGCAGACAATATCTTCATTTTTGGCGCACTCGCCGACTATCATACCCTCATAAACCTCAACGCCGGGGCCTATGAAGAGCCTGCCTCTGTCCTGCGTGTTGAACAGACCGTAGCCTGTTGATGTTCCGCTCTCGTGAACGACTATCGAACCTCTTTCGCGGGTCTGGATATCGCCTTTGTATTCTTCGTAACCGTCAAAAATCTGGTTCATTATGCCGTTGCCGTTAGTATCGGTCATAAACTCGGGGCGGTAGCCGATAAGCCCTCTTGACGGGATGCGGAATTCAAGGTGCGTTGTGCCGCCCTCTGTTGACGACATATCGCGCAGTTCCGCCTTGCGTGAGCCGAGTTTTTCAATAACCGCTCCGACATACTGGTCGGGCACTTCGACAACAAGCTGTTCGATGGGTTCAAGCAGTCTGCCGTCTTCGCTCTTCTTGTAGATTACTTCGGGACGGGAAACAGCGAATTCATAGCCCTGACGGCGCATTGTCTCAATGAGAATTGATAGATGAAGTTCGCCTCTTCCGGACACTTTGAAGGTGTCTGTGGTCTCCGTCTCCTCAACGCGCATACTGACATTTGTCTCAACCTCTTTGAAAAGGCGGTCGCGGATATTTCGCGAGGTAACGAATTTGCCGTCCTGCCCTGCGAACGGGCTGTCGTTTACAATGAAATTCATCGAAAGGGTGGGCTCGTCGATTTTAATGAACGGAAGCGGCTCGATTTTTGCGGGGTCGCAGAGCGTCTCACCGATATAAAGCCCGTCAATGCCCGACACGCAGACTATATCGCCCGCCGTCGCCGTTTCGCATTCAACTCTTTTAAGACCTTCAAACTGGTAGAGATTCGCTATGCGGACATTCTGCGTAGTGCCGTCCGCCTTACAGAGAGCGACTGTTTCGCCCTTTCTGACGCTGCCTCTTTCAACTCTGCCTATGCCGATTCTTTTGATGAAATCGTCATAATCGAGTGAGGAAATGAGAAGTTGCATCGGACCGTCGGGATCATTTGCGGGCGGATCGATGTATTTGAGAATCGCGTCAAACAAAGGTTGCATTGTGCCCTTACCTATTGCCTTGTTCTCAAGGGTGTAGCCGTCCGCTTCGGGATCGTCGGAGGCATAGCCGTCTTTTGCCGAAGCGTAAATAACGGGAAATTCAAGCTGGTCCTCATCCGCTCCGAGGTCAATGAAAAGGTCGAGCACTTCGTCAACGACTTCATGCGGTCTTGCGTTGGGACGGTCGATTTTATTGATGACAACGAGTACCTTCTTTTTGAGATTGAGCGCTTTTTTGAGAACGAATCTCGTCTGAGGCATACAGCCTTCAAAAGCATCAACAAGAAGAAGAACACCGTCAACCATCATTAATATACGCTCCACTTCGCCGCCGAAATCGGCGTGACCGGGAGTGTCAACAATATTAATTTTTGTGTTTTTGTAATGGACCGAGGTGTTTTTGGAAAGGATTGTAATTCCCCTTTCCCTTTCAAGGTCGTTTGAATCCATTACCCTTTCCGCTACCTGCTCGTTTTCACGGAATGTTCCGCTCTGCTTGAGCAGCTCGTCAACGAGAGTCGTTTTGCCGTGGTCAACATGAGCGATGATAGCTATATTTCTTAATTGCCTTTCTTCGGACATCGGAATCACCTGTTTCTTTTTTTGTTTCTCTGTTTTTATTGCGGATTATTCCGCCACATTGAAGCCCTCCGCTTCGCGTTTGGCTTTGAGGTCTTCAATCATCTTTTCTTTTTCTTTACCCGAAATCTTGTAGAAGAACATCGGGATTGAGCAAAGCACAAGGCTCGCGCCGGGGAATATGGAAACCAGCGAGAACACGGCGAAATTCTGCGTTCTTGTGAAGTCGGTAGCCGCCATCGCGATTTCGGGGCTTAACATTTCGGCGGGGTTGAAGCCGATAGCGAGGAAGAGAACAATTATTCCGCTTGTGGCTATGGCATTGCCGAGCTTGTTGATAAAACCGCTGCACGCGGAGCCGAGACCGTTGTCGCGGAAGCCCGTTGTGAGTTCCATATAGTCAAGGCAGTCGCAAATCATAGCGAACAGAAGAACATTGATAACGCCGATGGGAACGCACGAAATGATTATGAAGGGAATGCAGATATAAAGATTGCCCGTGAACCAGCCGACAAGAGTGGTCGCGGCGCTTGTTACCGCGCCCGCGAGGCAGGTGGTTATCATAATCTTCTTGTAATCAAATCTCTTCATAAAGAACGGCATGGCGAGCATTGCGCCGAACATACCGACTATGGAGCAGATGTTGAATATCATCTTGATGGCCGAAACGCTTGTTTCAATTGCCGCAAGTCTGTCCGCTCCGGTAAGACCGTCGAGCGCGGGACCGATATAGAACGCGTATCTCGCGACGTGAAGAGTAGCCGCACCGAGCATATATCTGCCGCTTGAAAGAACGCCCGTGATAAGCACAAGCACAAGGGGCTTGCAGTGGAAGAGTCTGCTTAACTGAGTCTGTTCGCCGGGCTGACGCTTCTTGACGGGAGGCACAACTCTTTCTTTGATATGGAAATAGGAGTTGATATAGAATATTATGCCTATGCCGACAACAGCGGCGGCGACGATGATGTATTTTTTCTTGTTGTATTCATCAACATTTGAGACTGTTGATTCGCTGAGAACACGGGGAAGCACAAGGCCCGCAACGATGAAGAATACTTCGGGGAAGGCGGAACCGATGCTGTTTATAATCTTTGTGAAGGAAATGAGAGAACCTCTCTCTTTTGTGTCGGGAGTCATAACATTGGGAAGGCTCCAGAACGGAACATCCGCCATTGTGTAAGTCATACCCCAGAGCACATAGACAACGCCCGAGAAAATCATAAGCTTGCCTGTCGGCAGGTCGGGGCTTATATACATAAGAATCGTGAGAACGGCGATGGGGATTGCCGCGAACATAATGTAGGGCTTCATCTTGCCCCATTTTGTCGTGTGGTTGTCAACGATTATACCCATAAGCGGGTCGTTGATTGCGTCCCAGATTCTCGCGAGCAGCATAAGTGCAAGAATAAACATAAGCGGTAATTTGAGAACGCTTACATAGTAGTCGCTGATGTAACTCGACATCATGGCGTAAATCATACCCTGACCGCCCGCGCCGAGAGCGAACATCCACATTTCTTTTTTGCCGATATATTTTTTCTCTTCCATTATTCTCCCCCGTTAAAAAAATTCAGTAATCAAACTTCAAAAAAGCGGAGTTGTTTCGGTAACAACTCCGCCGCGTTTATTATTATTCGCCTTTCATTTCAAGGAGTTCAACCTTGCCGTCATAGGATGCCTGGCTGACCTTGATGGAGTCTGTAATTGCCGCTTTGATGTCGTCTTCCGTTGCCGTAAGTTCCCTTGCGTATTTGGGATCGATGAAGAGGTTTATATCCATAATATAGGGAAGAACCAGGGGGTTGATTCCCGAATCAATGCCTCTTGCCTGATAGTCCTTGACTATTTTGCCCATACCCATTTTCATAAAGACGGGAGGTATGCTGAGAATCTTGCGGTTTTCGCCCATGCCTCTTGCGGCATAAACGATTTTGAGGAACTGCTTCCATGTAAGGTTATACATACCTATCGGGAAAGCTTCATAACCGGGTTTTTCGCGTTCCGCAGCACCCGCTATAACCTCGCCGACCTGGCGGCAGGTAAGCATTGCCGTTCCGCCTGCGGGGTAAAGCGTGCAGGGAAGTTTGTCCATCATCTTTATCTGCTCAATGAGGATTACCCATACGGGCTTTCTGCCGGGCTGTGTGCCGAAGATGTAGGGAAGTTCAAGCACTTTTACGCTGAAATTCTCATCACAGGCCTCTTCGCAGACTTTTTCCTGATCGAGTCTTGATTTGATATACTGGTTTTCGGTAACGAACTCCGGTCTGTTGGGGTATTCCTTTGCGAGGAATGAGAAATAGGAGCCGAGAACAACCGCTCTTTTAACGCCCGCTTTTTTGCAGAGAGGGAATATTCTTTCAAGCGGCGCTATGTTGAACTTGTAATATGAATCATAGACGGGTGCTTTGAATTCAACTCTTTCATCAACGCCTGCCGCAAAAATGAAAGCGTCGCAACCTTCAAGCATCTCGAGAACTTCATCATCGGTCTTCTCGTTGATGTTTGCCATAATGAGTTCCATTTCTTCCGGAATGGGCGCGCCCTGCGGAAGAGGAGGAAGGGCAACGGATTTGACCGTATGACCGCGTTTGATGAGCTGAATAGCCGCCTCACAGCCTAAAAGACCTGTGCCGCCTATCATAAATACTTTCATTGAAATGACCCCCAGAATTATTATTTTTTGACATATTTTAGTTTACAACCTGTATGTAGATTAGTCAAGTATTTTATAATAATTAATATAATATAAACAGGGCGGTTATCAATAGCCCGGAATGCCCGCCTTGCGGCAGTTTACACAATGCTGCGAGTATGTTTCGGCGAAGTAGTAATTGCTGTCATCATCAGTGACAAAATAGTAGTAGTCGGTATCCGTCGGATAGAGCGCCGCTTCGATAGCCGCGACACCCGGGTTGGTTATAGCACCCGCAGGCAGTCCCTTTCGCTTGCTGACTATGTTGTAATTCCAGGTGATTTTCTCGTATTCTTCCTCGGTGAAATAAGGCTTTACGTATCTTTCGAGATAGGCAATCGCGACATCGCACTGAATATAGGGGTAATCGTAGCTGTTGAGTCTGTTATGAATTACGGACGAAACATCCTTCATATTGACTGGGTTGCCCGCTTCTTCCTGGATAATGGAGGCTATTATGATTATTTCATCCATTGTGTAGCCGAGTTCTTCCGCTCTCTCATAATATTCGGGTTTCAGTTTTGTGTTGAGATTGTCGGTGAATCTTTTAAGCGCCGACTGCCCCGATGAATTGAGATAAAACTCGTATGTATCGGGAAAGATGTAACCTTCAAGCAGAAACGCTCTCTCGTCAGCGTTTTCAATGCTTCCGGGGATGAGTGACAAGTTGTTCTCATCCTTCACAGCCGCGAGAAAATCATCGGCGGAGCAGACTCCGTTTTCCTCGAGAAGTTCGGCAATCTGCGACGCAGATGTGCCTTCGGGGATTGTTACGGTGACGGTATTAAGGGCGTTTTCGCTGTAGATTTCCGTCCGGGTTTCTGGCTCTGGCTGACTTTTGCCCGCGCAGGCCGCCGTCAGAAGAAACGACAGGCATAACAATATGCATATTGCAGTTTTCAGATGTTTCATTTACAGTTCCTCTCAAATGTTTTTTGCCGCAAATTACTGTTTGATTATATCATAACGGCCGCTTAAAATCAACAGGATAACCGTCGTCACGGAGCCTGTTTTAACCCTTGATTTTTATATTCCGCTATGGTAAAATATATTGAATAATTATACTG
This sequence comes from Oscillospiraceae bacterium, assembly GCA_902787025.1. Taxonomy (GTDB): domain Bacteria; phylum Bacillota; class Clostridia; order Oscillospirales; family Acutalibacteraceae; genus CAG-177. Next base: position 25,647 of record CADAER010000023.1, read on the forward strand.
AATAAACAGTTTCGGAGGAAGATTTATGGCAACCTGTCCGAATTGCGGTTACAAACTGAAATTTTATGAATGGAAGCCCGACTGCCCGAATTGCAAGGTTAATCTTGTATATTACGGTATGGATGAGAAGCTGCAGAACGACGCAGACAAAGCGGAAGCCGAGCACGCGAGAGTTCAGAAAAAAATCGACCGTCTCAAAGCTTCTTTTGTAGGCTCTCCCCTTTCGCTCGCAAGGCTTATTCTCTCCGTTCTCGCTCTCGGTCCCCTTTTCCTGACTTTATGTTCCGTCAGTTACAGCGGTCCGTTCATTGAGCAGACGACAAAGAACATCAATATTCTTTCTCTCTACAACTTTGTTTCTTCGCTTAATTTCGATTCGCTTTTCGCTATGTTAGATTCAGCGCTTCTCGGCAAGACGTTCATCTTCTTCCTTGTGAGTTTCGCGGCTGTTCTGCTCTCGGCGGTGCTTATTATTGTAAGCATCATCGCTCTTACCGCGGCGTGCGGTCCCAAGGGCAATATCCGCAACATAACTCTCAATGTCATTATGATTGCTCTCGCGGTTGTCAGCGCGTTTTCATTTACCCGTTTTTCGAGCGGTATCCATTCTGTATTCCCTGAATTTTACAGCGGCTCGCTCGGTATCGGAGCTTTTGTTTACATAGCGGCGCTTGCGGTTGTTCTCGCGATTAACATTATAATCACCGTCAAAGGCGTTGATGTTAAATACAAGCAGACCTATGTCGGCGGTATTCCTTCGGAAGAATATTTCAGACTTGTTGAAGAAGGCACAAGCAAGGAAACGCTTCGCGAAATGATGGCGGACGCCCTGCTCGCGCAGGAAATGGACGAGCTTCGCAAAAAGGGAATAATCACAGGCGAAGAAGAGGCGGAAGCCCTCGCCATGGCGGCTCACGAGCTTGAAAAAGAAGTAACGGGCGTGGCCGAAGAAACCGTCGAAGAAGCTGTTGAGGCAGTTGATGAGGCAGTTGAAGCGGATATTCAGGAGTAATGAAACAGGAATTTTACACTTATGACAATATCAGGGCAAGCGTCGAAAACGGCGCTGCCCTGTTGTTTTTGACGGATTTCGGCACAGGCAAATACGGTAAAATCAATTTCATCAATCTTTGTGATGAAGGCGATGAAATCTGTGTGGGTGAGGCGTTCGGAGACTGCGAGGCGGCGAAGGGGGTTTTTGACCTTATAAGCCCGGTTGAAGGAACCGTAGCCGAGGTAAACGCCTCTGTTCTTGACAGCCCCGAGAAACTGACCGGAAACGATTTTCTGGTAAAAATTGTTCTGTCCGCAGAAGCAGCCTGTTTTCTCAGCGCAGAAGAATATGAGAAATATATCAGAACAGACAAAGCGAAATATCAGCCTCCGAGAAACAGAAAGGTATAAGAAAAGCCGTTCACCCGAAAGGATGAACGGCTTTGTTGTTTTTTCATTAAAGTTCTGTGTTTGTAATTTCTTCCGCCTTCTGCTCATAGCAGGAGAAGCAGCCGTCAACAAGTTCCTTGTTCGGCTTGGGAGTGATGAGCGAAACTATCGGCACAATAACAAGGCCGCCGAGCATCGCTATCGAGCCCGAATACAGCGAGTTTCTGAATACAAAACCGAGGAACGCGCTGCCCGAAACATCGAGCCAGCCAAGTGAAATGCAAAGCTGAACAATTTCAAGACCCACACCGAAAATGAACGAGCATACAACCGCGGCTTTACTGGTCTTTTTCCAGTAGAGGCCGTAGAGGAAAGGAGCGAGGAACGCGCCTGCGAGAGCGCCCCATGAAACGCCCATCATCTGCGCTATGAACATATTTGAACTGTTCGCCTGTTTTATCGCGATTGCCGCGCTGATGATAATGAAAACAACTATGAAAATACGGATGGTGAGCATCGTCTTCTTTTCGGGCATTTCTTTTTTCTTAAGCGATTTTATGAAGTCAAGCGTAATGGTTGACGAGCTTGTAAGAACAAGCGACGAGAGCGTTGACATTGAAGCCGAAAGAACAAGAACGATTACTATGCCGATAAGCACGGGAGCAAGAGTTGAAAGCATCGCGGGGATTACGGAGTCAAATCCGCCTACCGGTCTGCCTGTCGCGGGGTCAACGCCCACGGCATCGCTGTAAAGTCTGCCGAAACCGCCGAGGAAATAGCATCCGCCGGCCACTACTATCGCGAATATTGTCGAAATGATTGTGCCCTTTTTGATTGCGCCTTCATTTTTGATGGCGTAGAATTTGCCGACCATCTGAGGAAGTCCCCAGGTGCCGAGAGATGTAAGAATAACAACGACAAGAAGGAAGAGGGGCTGAGGGCCGAGGAAGGATGAAAAACCGCCTACCCAGCCTTCGCCGGACGCTGTTGTCGCTTCGAATTTGGAAAGCTCAACAAGAGCGGCGACAAGACCGCCGTTCGCTTTGAGAACCGCGCCGATAACTGCGCTTATACCGACGAGCATTATGATGCCCTGAATAAAGTCGTTGAGAGCGGTCGCCATATAGCCGCCGACTATAACATAAACGCCCGTGAGAATCGCCATTACAATAACGCAGGCGGCATAGGGAACGCCGTCATAAGCCATCGCGAAAAGCCTTGAAAGGCCGTTGTAAAGCGATGCGGTGTAAGGAATAAGGAACAGGAAAATAATGACCGAAGCCGCTATTTTGAGGCCTTTGGATTCAAAGCGGTTGCTGAAAAAGTCGGGCATCGTTTTGGAGCCGATGTGCTGAGTCATAATTCTCGTTCTTCTGCCGAGAACCGACCAGGCAAGCAGCGAGCCGATAAACGCGTTGCCGAGACCTATCCAGGTTGACGAAACGCCGAAATTCCAACCAAACTGACCGGCGTAGCCGACAAAAACAACAGCCGAAAAGTATGATGTTCCGAAAGCGAATGCGCTCAGCCAGGGGCCGACGCTTCTGCCGCCGAGAACAAAACCGTTGACATCGGTTGCGTGTTTTCTTGAACGGATGCCCACGAAAATCATTACCGCGAAAAAGCATACGATAAGAATTGAAGTGATAAGAATTGTTGAGTTCATTTAACA
>CADAER010000024.1:0-6322 GCA_902787025.1 Oscillospiraceae bacterium
ATAATTTTGTCAATAAACTCATTTACAATCGAGGGTGTCAGTTCGGGAACATCGGTGTATTTCTCAACGAGTTCAATAAAACTGTCAACCTTGTCTTCGGTTTCATCGGCTTTTGAGATTTTTTCTTCAAGCAGATCAATTTCGGATTTAAGAGTTGACTGTTCATCCTCAAATTTATCTACCAGTTTGAAATACCGATCCTGTTTCAGCGTTCCGAGAGCATAATCTTCATAGGTTTTGGCAACAACGATATCAAGATTATCATATCGCTTCTTCAATTCCGCAAGTTTTTTACAGTCACCGGCATCCGCTTTGCTTTTCAAGGCATTATTCTGTTTCAGCCACTCTTCACGAAAACCGTTAATGTCGCTTTTGACAACGGATAATGCTTCCCTGAGTTTTGCGGTTACGATTTCTTTTATGACACATTCCCTAATGTAATGGATAGTGCATTCGCCTCTGCCGCCGCGGTAACCTGAGCATACATATCTGTATTGATCAGGTTTAAAGTTTGCTGTCGCTTCAAAAGTAAGCTTCTTTCCGCAATTGGCGCAATAAAGCAATCCGGAAAACAGCCCGCGGTTTTCAAGCTTTGTGTATCTCCGCTTGTTTTCCCTAAGTTTCTGGACAAGATTCCACTGTTCCTGAGAGATTATCGGTTCCTGCATATCCTGTATGAAATGCATGTTTTCAGGCTTGTTGCTATATCGTTTTCTCAACTTGTATGACTTGGAAAATGTTTTGAAGTTGCATGCGCATCCTGTGTATTCGGGCTGTTCAAGAATATGAACCACTGTTGATGTATCCCAGTTATACGGATTCACAGGTAGCGGTTTCCCTTTCTTGGATTTGTAATATGACCTTGGTGTGAGAATCCTGTCTTTTTCAAGAATTCTTGCTATAGCCGAAGGGCCGTTACCTTCCACGGCCATATCATACATCCGTTTTACCACGGGCGCAGTTTCTTCATCAATTATCCATTGACCCTTGTTATCGGGATCTGCTGTATACCCGTAAACAGGTCTTCCGATGTGCTGATTATTCATTCCCTTTTGCTTCATTACAGCCCTGACTTTTCTGCTTGTATCTTTGGCATAAAAATCATTGAAAAGGCAACGGTGGGGAGTGAAGTCATCATAACCTCTTGCGCTGTCAACATTATCATTGATGGCAATAAAACGAATATCATTTTCGGGAAAATAGATTTCAAGATATTCACCGACCTTCAGATAATCTCTGCCGAATCGGGATAAATCTTTTACAATAATTGTATCTGCTTCTCCGCTCTCGATAAGCTTCATTGCCTCTTTGAATTGCGGGCGGTCAAAGTTGAGCCCGGTATAACCGTCATCGATGAAAACGCGTGTATTTCTGAAACCGTTTTTTCTTGCGTATTCAGTTAAGATGCTTCTTTGGTTCTGTATTGAATTTGATTCGCCTTCCAGCTCATCCTCATCACTGAGGCGGCAGTATAGAATGGCAATCTTTTGCTGAGCCGACATAAGTTCCTCCTTTTTGCTCGGTTCAGCCGACAGAGCCTGAGATGCTGATGAAATTATACCACATTTTTCTTCATTTGTCATCAGCAATTTACCCCGCAATCATTAAAAATCAATCGGCGGACTTTGTCGGATAACAGCTCGTTTCCCGAATACATGCAAGTAACGACATATGTGGTGTTTCCGATTTTCTGTTCAGAGCGAGAGATATTCCCGCCGAACATATTTCTGATTTTACTGTTATTTACAGTTTCATTTGTCTGGATATTTTCATAGAAATCCTCCATTCGTAATATTTGGCTGCGTATGTTTTATTTCAGACCTTCATAGGCAGTTTTCTCCTTCTTTAAAGATTTTGGTTTTGGTCATAGTCATCTCTCCATTCCGTGGTGGATATGATTTTGTTTTTGCTGCCGCTGAGCATTCAGCTCGGCAGCTTTCTTTTTGTTTTCTTCAAGCCGTGCAAGAACGGAAGTTTTAATCGGCTTTTTAAGTTCCGATTTTTGCTCTGGATCGGATAATACTTTGCTTATCTTTTCAGCAATCTTTGCGGAAAGACCTTTCAGTTTGTTCACAACAATACCCAGAAGATTATCGGCAATCTTTTTGTTTTGCTCCGTAACTTTGGTGCTCTTTTTCACAAAAGCGTTGTAATCTTCAATTGCTTTGATATCTTCGCTTCTTGTTTCTTCCCGGACTTTTTCGGTTACAACCTCTACCGCTTTTTCATAAGCAACCTCGGCAACATCATCTGCGAATTTCTCGGCATCGGAAATCTTAAGAGTTATCTCTTCAAGCTCGGATTCTTTTTTCTTAAGCTTTATATTTTGCTCGGCAATATCCGCGTTAAGTTTCTGACGGATATAATCCTGCTTTTCAAGATATTCTCTGCCGCCGTATATCGGTTCCTCGGCAATATCTATTCCGTATCTTTTTGCAACATCAATCAGAATACAGCGGCAAATAGAATCGAATTTCATTTTTCGGTTGTTATGCTTTCCCGGCGCTTTGTTTGGAAACGGCAAATCTATGTTCAGTTTTTCCAGAGCTTTTTCCTGCTGAGGCATTATCTCTCCGTATTGGTTTTCACAATCAAATACATGCCGCTCGTGAATATGCGGAGTAGATTCATCAACGTGCAGAGCCCAGTCGATAATGTGAACATATTCTCCGAACCGCTCATTGAATTCTTTGAAGTATTCAAGAGCAATCTTAAAGAAAAGTTCTGCGGGAATCTGATTATCCATATTACCGATCTGAATGATTGATTCCTCGGGACAGGTTCTTTTATCCAGCCTTAAGTCATCTGTTTCTCTGTTTCTTTCGGGATGACCGTTCCTGCGGTTCCGTTCGTGCTGACCAAAGCAGTAATCACCATAATGTTGCAAATAAAAAAGCCGCTCAGCTTCCTCGAAGTGAACGGCTAATTCAACATTATTTCTCATTTCAATATTTGTAAACCCGTGATAACAGTCCCAGAGAATATTGTAATTTGCATTCTCGGAATCGATATGCTCGGCATTGGATAAATTAAAACTTCTGTCATTGTGTTTCGGATTGTAAACACCGTTTTTACCGGATCTTCCGTTGTGTCGCGTGACTCTTTTTTTAGCTATAATATCACCTCCTATCGTGATAGATTATTTGATTCTGTCTCATAATGAATCTAAACAGAATCCATTTTTGTTGTCTCGGATTGTTTCACAATAACAACTCGACGCTGTTATCCGCCTCAAATAACCTGCAGAAACAGGCTTAATTTTCGGCAGATAATACCCAGTATGAAGTGACGGTTCCCATCACTTCCCCTGGGCAAGGATTTGCAACCCTTGACCCGCTTATGTCGGAATTGGATTTCATATAACTGTTGCAACAACATTTACAACAGCCATAATCAATCGATTCCGATAAGGGGAATCTTTCCCCTTAAACCTCTTTCCGTAAAAACATTGCCGCTGACCTCGACAACATTTTCACGGCGGCGGATAAAACATACGATATGTTTTTTCGCCGGATATGAAAACAGCACCCGATGTTTTGAATTCATCAGGTGCTGTTTTTATATTTCTGAATAATACTCTTTCATGTCTTCTAAACGAAGGCACGACAATCTTCCACGATATAAATTGTTACGGTAGTTAATTGCAGCACAACCGCAATCAAGATTTATTCTACCTGAGCTATAACGTATTTTATTTTCCTGGGGTATCGTTTTTGACGAATTATAAACTGGGGTATGAGATATTTCTCCGCGATAAGTCCGAGAAAAAAGATGAATTTGTTTCTGCCAGACTTTGTAAGAAGTTCCTGCTTTTTCTCCAGAGTTTTCAGTTTGTCCTTATTCATTCGGAGCAGTTTTTCATTACGCTCCTTTTCAGAAGAAAGTTTCTCAAGTTCCGAATTCAGTGAATTCATATGTTCCGTCATCATACAACTCAATCCTCAATAAAATTTTACGCAGATGTCTGTCGATTACGGGCGGCTTTCTTGTGAAAGTCAGGCTGAAAATGTCATTCATTGTGAGAGGCGATATGCTGCCCTTGAACGGATGAATTCCGTTAACCTGTCTGTCCAGCTCAGCCGATTTGAGTTTTGCACAAGCTATGGGGTTGCAATCGTCTTCATCCTGTGCTATAATTAATATGTTAGTTTTAGGTGACTGTTCCATGCCTGCGCCAACAGGCATACCGGGAACGGTCATTTCTTTTTCTGCTGAAGTAAAAATTTTATTCACATCCTTCCTTTTCGCCCTTCGGGGCGATTATTTGTTTTGTTCAGCAGTCTTGTAAGATTTGCGCCTAAGGATACTTCCCCATATAGCATTGCCACTGTGTGTCTTTCATCAGAACACATCCTTTCTTAGAATTAATGATTTATAGTCAGAGGAATAACCCCTTCACTAATCGGAAAAAATCCGGTGTTTTTACAGGGTGTTTTAACCTCTCACTTTCTTAAGCTGAGAATTGTAACTTGTTTCAACAGACTCGGCGGAGTTCCATAGTGTTGCTCTGTCATAAAACTTTTCGGGAGCGTTTGCGGGCAGCAGAATTTCCGAATGGGAAGGCGATGTAAATTCATTTTCGGCCAATATAATGAAGGCAGTTGCGAAGATAATCGATGTTTACGGTGAAAGCATAAATGAAGAAGAATTTAAAGAAAGAGTCGGCGCTATATCCGTAAAAGCTCTGACTCGCACCGCTAAGGAACGTCGGCCCGGTTCAATGGGCTTTGCTGAGGCAATGATTTTAGAATATAACGGTCGAAAAAAGAACATCGCATTTCGGCTTTCTCTCAATAAGCTTTATTCCCGCGAGCGAGATATTTTCAGCGAATTTGTGGATGAGGTTGAAGAAGAGTCCGATGATTATTTAGCCGATGAAAGAGATGAACAATTGAAGATACTATAATTGTTGATTTAACAGTAAAGCCCCACGGTCTGACCGCAGGGCTTTGAACTGTTTTTGTTTTGTGTTGTTATTATTCTCCGCCGAAGATTTCATCTAATTTTTCTTTGAGGATTCCCTCTTTTGCATAGGGCAGAGCGTCAAGCAATTTGAAGTTGTGAGAGATTTCACCCATTTCTTCATCAAAGCCGAGAATATAGCTTATAGCAATCTTATAAATAATCTCGGTGGGAGCAAGGCCGTAAACCTGTTTTTCAAAGATATGCTTTAATCTCTCTTTATCATTGAGATAGAGCTCTTTAAGCTTTTCGCTCCGATAAAGCCTCTTTACTATCTCGGCGATATAAAGGCCGGATTTCATATAGAGGTCAATGAAGGTCTTATCAGGCAAATCGAAACAGCCAGGGTTTTCTTGCTCGAGCATATCGACCATCTTTTTAACAACATTTTTCGGCGTGAAAATCTGATTGGTCTTCTGCGGAGGAATATAATCAAATATATCCTCTATGCTCTTCTCGTCAAAATAATCGGCGAGTTTTTTCTTCAGACGCAAAAATTCTTTAACAGAGTCATCAAATACGATGGGGTCAAAAAGGTTGCCCTCAAAGTGTTTTGTTTCTCCTGTTTCCTCGTCGGTGTAATCACCGCCGTCACGAAGGAATCTGAACTGCTCGAGCGTGATGCTTGTAACCTCTGTGAAAACTTTATCGGGAACGGTTGTGTCAAAGGTAGCAAGGGTTACTTCGTTTTCGCCGTAAGCCATAAGAAATGATGGAATTGTGCGTGAGAATCCGCGCAGATGGTCTCTTACTCCGTCTTCTATTGTTTCCTTTTCACGCTCTTTTTTCTTTGTTTCTGTTTGCTTAACGGCGTCCTTGCTTGCAGTTTCAACAAAATCGCTAACAGCGGCGGAAAGGTTTTCTTTGAATTTTTCCGAAATTTCCGCCTTTCGCTCTTCGTATTCTTTTTCGATTTCTTCTGTGGTTTTTCCGGTTTCCCTGCGGCTCTGCAGAGCTTCAAGTCTATCCTGCTCTGCAACCTTCATATCGATTTTATAGCCGCCGTGAACCTTTTCAACAAGAGCATCTGTTTGGTGTGTAAGCTGAGCGGTAAGCTGCTTTTTGTCGCTTACTCTTACATCATCGCCGTATGCGGTCGCTATGCCGCTGACAATTTCTTCAACAACATTCTTTGCGACTATTTCTTTCAGCTTTTGTGTGTCGGAACTTTCTGTGCGCTCTTCGGCCGCAACCTCGGCAACGGCTTCCTCAACCGTGCCCTGGATATCATAAATTTTTTCTCCGAAAATATCATTGGAAATGCCGATTACAATATCGTCGGGAACATTAACCTCGCCGTTTTCGTCAAGGTCAAGGTCTTTTTGGATTTCTTCCGGCAGATTTACCCGGTGATTATCTG
>CADAER010000024.1:6363-43916 GCA_902787025.1 Oscillospiraceae bacterium
GGGTTCCTCAATGGGCTGGAACTGAGTGATAATATCAATTACCTCTTTGGGAGCGCCAAAAATCTGCCCGATATTCTGGAACAGGAAGTTGCTCATGAATCCGCGCTTGACAACTTCAACAGAGCGGATTTTTCTCGGAATTTCAAGAACTTTTTCGGGGTCAAGGTCAATGAGCTCGCCTTCCTCATCCTCACCGATTACCGGGAAGAAATTCAGCAGCTCTTTTATTCTTGTTTTTCTCTCCTCAACGGTTCCTTTGCCGCTTGTGGTATCTGAATAAAGGTCATTTGCAAATTCATCAAAGATAGTCAGAGTTCTTGCCGGGTCAAAGTCAAATACATAAGCATTTTCTTTGCGCTTGAATGTGGTTCCTTCTTTGAAAAGGCAGGGATTCTGCGCTCTGAATGCCGCCTGCATATAGAGAGCCGGGCTCTTCATATTACTGAGCATAAGGACGGCAGTCCACTCGGGTATGGTTATGCCTGTCGAAAGCTGACCGACTGAAATGGTTATGGTCTTATCGTGAGTCTTAATAGCTTCGACAACTTTGTTATATGACTTCTTTATTTCATCCTCATCATCGAGTCTGCCGTCTCCTGCGGCAAGCACTACCTCATATTCGGAGAATTCGGGGTGCTCATTCAGTTTCCTTGCTAGTGCTTTTGCGCTGTCAACTCTGTTGAGCATCCAGAATGTGTGCTTCAGTTCATCACGCAGTTCGGGCGTGGAAAACGGAAACTTCGGCAGGGTTGTAAGAGCATCAAGGAATTTGTCAACCGAGTCGTTATAAACAAATGTTCCTCTGCCGTCAACTCTGAAGAATTCATTTAAGTCAAAAGCGTATTCTTCTGTTTCACCGTTTATCTCAACGCCCTGCTCAAGTTTATCCTTGATGATTTCACTCATCTGATAGGTATAAAGATTCAGCTGTGGAAGTTTGCCGTAAGGATTCTCACCGTCGGCATCGTTCCATTCGTGCTTTTTCTTCTGCTCATCGGCATAAGTCCAGTTGAATATGGCGTTGTCGGGGAACTTGTTGTTTGCAAGCGCCTTGAAAGGTGTGCCGGAAAGATGAAGGGTGAATTTCCTCTTGATCCGGTCAAAGGCAACATCGGTTTTGAATGTATCAATGCCTTCATGTGCTTCGTCTATTACAAGCACATCCCAGACATTATCTTTGATTTCTTTTAACTTCTCATATTTGCCTCCGAAATATACAGAGCCTTTCAAGTCCTGCAAAGAGAGAAAATAGATAACGCCCATCTTCTGTATGTCGGCGGAAACCGCACGTGATGCTCTGCTACGCTTGTCTTCCTCATACTGTTTCCAACCTATAACAGACGGTTTATCCTTTATCTCATCAATATGGCTCACAAAGAAATAACCGGACTGTCTTCCGATAAAATCATAATAATCCTGATACCATGAGTTGGCAACAGCAGGCCTGTTTGTTATAACAAGCACTTTCTCCGCTTTTATCCGTTTTACAAAATCATAAACCGAGAGAGTTTTACCGAAGCGGGGTTTTGCGTTCCAGAGGAATTCACCCTCACTGTTAATTATGCGGTATTCGACTGTTTTGCTTACCGCATCATCCTGCTCATCACGCAGGGTATAGGGCAGAATTTCATAATCCTCTATTCCGAGCCCTCTTGTTTCCCTGAATGTGCGGAACTTGTCTTTTGAATCCGGGCCGTTTATGTGGAACCACTCATTATTTTTGCCAGGCTCCTGCTCTACTCCGCATTTGCGAAGATATGAGTGAAAGGCCTTATCGGTGAAAACATCGCCTGTGCCGTCATCGTAGGTGGCATTGCCTTTCCATTCAAGGTGCCAGTCAACATCAACGGTCTGGGCTTGCTGGCCTATACGGTCATCAACATTTTGCTCGGTATAACCGATTTTAGTCCAGCCGTTATGCCTTGCAATTTCAGGAGTGGAATAGGCATAAATCATCGGCACAACGGATTTTGATGTGTTAATCTTAGGCGTTTTCATTGCCATTATTCCATCTCCTTTACATTGGTTTCGATAAAGTCAATCTCTTCTTGAGAAAGACCATATTTTTTATACAACTGTTGGTCAATGGCTTTGACGGGAACGCTCCAATCAATATCGGATGTGTTGGTAAAATCTTGAATGGGAACAAAATGCCATTTGTCTTTTGTCATGCTTTGGGTAACTTTTAAAACTGCAAGAAGTGCTCTTGCAAACTTTGTTTTTATATACTTTAAGCAGTTTTTAGATTCAACTTGAGAATCAAACATGCCTATGCAAATAAAAGTATCGGTAAATCCTTCTTCAGGTTCCCCTAAAAGTGGAGGACTTAATGTTTCACCAAGAGCACCGCTTCCGTTTGCTTGAGCAATAATGACTTTGTGTTTCCCCAAAAATTGGTTATTATCTAAATACTCTTTTTTTATATACCTTGTTTCTCTAACGCTTTTTATTCTACCTGTAACTTTTATATCAGTTATTTGTTTCTTTTCTTTTTGAAACACTTCGGGGAATTTCTCAAAAGCATTTGAATTAACAACATTGTTATTATTATTTCTTGATTTCATATTTGGAAAAGCATCAAAACAAGTTTTAGTGTAATGAAACAAATCTCTTCCGGACATAATAGTTTCTATAGATTTGAAATTTGGCATGTTAGAAATCTTTTTAAATATTTCATTAAGCAACATATAAGGAGTAAAAGTATCAATTATTCCAAAGTTTTTATTTGTTGCTCTGTATGAAATAGCGACGCCACCTTTAATATCGGTATTTGAGAATATCCTCTTACTTTCAGGTTCATAATGTAAAACTTTAAAATGCTCATCTTTGAGCATTTTATTATTCCAATCTTTTGGAGTAAAACCAGCATTAAATAAAAACCTTGCAGGAGTAATTAATTCAACAACTTCACCAATTTTAAAGGCATTGTCCATAAAGTAATGATAAACTGGCGGCATTCTATTATGGTTAGCATCGTTTTCACCTTGATACGGCGGATTACCTATTACAAAATCAAATTTCATCTTTATTGCTCCTTATATCCGAAAATTTAACTTTTTTACCTGCCTGCCAGTCTTTTATAACGCATTCAACGTTTATTTCTTCTTTTTGCTCATTTGTTCCGAAAATAAAATCAAAGCCAATCTGGCCGTCATATTCATCCGGCTTGTTTTCAAAGGGAATTGTTCCCTTAAGCCCGTCCATCTGCCATATATTCCAGGAAACGATTTCGGCAATTTTATTTAATTGCTGTTTTGTCGGTTTCTTGCCCTGTACGGCAAGCATATAATCAACAAATGTGCAAAGCAGGTTAATCCTTGCAATCAGCAGATTATCACCCTGAAACTCATAGCCGTAAACACTCTGAAATGCTTTATAAACCCAATCGCGCCATTCTTTTTCATCCTTGGCGTTTTCATTCACCACTCTGAGCTTGCGGTCAAGGATTCCTATGCGCCTGTTTATTTCAATCGGCTCGCCGCTTGTGGTATCATACCTTGAAACAATATACGGCGCCTCGCCGCACGTGATTTCAAGCCGTTTTGACAGCACATAATCTTTCCATGTTTTTTCCTCGGGAAACTCAACCTTTTTGTTATTTACTGCCCAACTGTTGCCACGCTCGGTGTTGAAAACTCCCTTTTTACCGAACCATTCCTCGTCGCAGTGATTATTCATCTTGTTGCAAATCCATGACGGAGTGAAAACCTCGGCTTTTTCTTTTGTCCTTGCCGCTTGATTTTCTTTTGCCTTTTCAACCCTGGGCTGCATTTCGCTGAAGAACTTCCCGCTGACAAGCTCGGATGTTATTTCATCCCGCTCATAAGCAAAAGCATATTCATTTGTTGCAAATATTATATTTTTGCCTGTCGTTCGGTCTTTAAGCAAAATATCAATCACCGGCGCAACAGGGTATTCATTCGGTTTTATAAGCTGACTGCCTATGATAATCACCCCATAAACAAAAAGACTTATGCCAAAAGTTCTACTTTTTGACAAAAGTCCGTCGTCAATAATGGGTTTTGAGGGTAGCCCGCTACTTGATGTAAAAACTATGAAAAGTCATTGATTTTTAAGGTTAATTTGTGTAAAATAATAATGTATATGTAACTGTCATAAAGTAGGAATTATGACAGTGGAGATATCACCTCGCTCTCGTGCGTAAGGCGATATTCTCTGAGTCGCCTATAAAATGAAGATTCCGATATACCGCACCGCTGTAAAATATCTTGCAGCGGGATTTGTTTTTTCTCCCACTTTTTGATGAGAGAGGGAAAATCCGCAGGCAACTGTTTTTCCGGTCTCCCGAACTTTACGCCTCTCGCTTTTGCCGCCGCTATGCCCTGGGCCTGCCGCTTTTTGATGTTGTCGCGCTCGTTTTCGGCAACAAACGACAGCACGGCGAGAAATAAATCGGAGATAAAGGTTCCTAGCAAATCTTTATACGGGCGTGTGTCGAGAATCGGCATATCGATAACGCAGATATCAATACCGATTTCTTTTGTCAGATAGCGCCACTGCCGCTGTATTTCTTCATAGTTTCGCCCGAGCCGGTCGATGCTCAGTATATAGAGCAAATCGCCGGCCCTTAACTTTTTCAGCATTTTCTTATATTGCGGCCGCTCGAAATCTTTGCCGGATTGCTTATCGATAAAGATGTTTTTCTCCGGCACGTTGTTTTCCCGCATAGCAATAATTTGCCTGTCTTCATTTTGGTCTGTGGATGATACTCTTACATATCCGTATATGTTCATTAATAATCAGCTCCTTCTTCTTATAGAATCATCCTTTCATTGTTTTTGATTTTCAACAGTTAGTGTTTCTGCCAGGATATTTCATACCCAAGCACTTCCGCTATCTGCAGCACTTCGGCATACTTGATTTTGCCCGTATGCAGCTTGCGGCTGAAATTGGACAGGCTTTCGCTCCAGCCGTATTCATAAACAAGCATATCGAGCACCTGTTTCATGGTATAGCCTTCGGCAACGATAACAGACTTGATCTGATTGACTATGCTTACACTCATAATTTCACCACCTTTCGAGATAGATTTATAAAAAAATCGGATAGGTTTTCTCCGAACGACCTCTGACCCGTTCCGAAAATTACTATCCGATGTTTTTCCATTTTATTTGATTGTTTTTTGCAAACAAAAGTAATAATTAACAACATTACGCATTCACTTCTCATTCCTGCGATTGCCGCAAATAAGAAGTGTTTTTCATTTCAAAGCAAATATTGCTCAAAAATGATAAAAATGCAGATTCATTGAAAAAATGAATTGTTTTCAGCACCCGGCGTATCTCTCTTCCCAATATAATTATACAGTTGACCCGCCGAAAAAACGGCTATGTTGCCGAAATGCGTAAATATTTATTACCGGATGTCAAAAAGTTGCCAAATACGCAACAAAATCGCTGAAATCAAGATATAGTTTTTGATATTGATAACACTACAATAAATAGTTATCCTTGTGGTATTTTGAAATTATATTTGATATTTCTTTTTGCAATATGATAATTACTATTGACAATCGAACATTTGTTTGCTATACTGTAATCCCGTTTGGACAATCTGTCCTTAAATGCTATTCTATTTCCCTTCCCTATATAATTATACAGTTGAGCAGGGCAAAAAACGGCTATGTTGCAGATTTGCGTAAAATGTTTTTCTGAGTTGATAAAAAGTTGCATTTTTGCGTAAGAATTGAGGTGATTTCGAGTGGAGAATTTAAAAGGAACACTGGCTGAGAGAGTAAGAGACCTTCGCCGGGAGCGTAATCTGTCCCAGCAGGAGCTTGGCAATGTTTTCGGAGTTGATAAAGGAACAATCAGCAAAATAGAAAACGGCAAAACCATTAACAGCAATCTCGCTTTATCCCTTGCCGGTTACTTCGGCGTATCTATGGATTATCTGTTCGGATTATCCGATGACAGATCATCGGTTAATTGTGATTTGAAAAAGCTGGGTGTTTCATCCGCTGCCGCGGAAAAGCTCTGCTTCGGAGAGGTTGATGCGGATATAGTAAATATGCTGATTGAGCATCCCGATTTCGGCAATTTCTCGATAGCCCTGGCTCTGTATTTCACAGATGCGGTAACAGCGGGCGCCTGTGTCCAGAATACTATTTTTGATGAGGTTTCCCGAATAGTCGGATATATGCGAAGTGAGCACTCCGAAGAAGCGGCTTATGATATACAGACTGTTAAGTATCCGAATACCGATTTTGATCTGACTGCTATACAGAATATGTTCTCTAATATGATTATTGATATTAAATCGGGAATGAAATCAAATACCAAAAAAGAAGAAAAGAATACAAGAGAAATTGTCAGGGCTCTGGAACAATCCGTCGGCAAACATAATCTCGCAATCAGAAGAATTAACGCATCAAGATTGGCAACCGGAGTAGTTGAATCCATTGCATCAAAACACAGTTTAACGGAAGAAGAGAGGAATAATCTTATTGCGGCGCTGATACCGCTGTTTGCGAATGATGTGAAGAAGGGTTAAAAACGAAAAAGAATATTACAAACGAAGAATTATGTGTTCTAGCGAAAAAAGGATATAAAAAGGCGGTTAACAAGCTTTACGGGAAAAACTACAAATTCATAAATAAAATGGAAAAAGCCGCTTATAAAAAATGCGGCAGTCCGGATATTGACGAAGACGACTTGCATCAGGAAGCATCTTTAGCTTTTTTGAATGCGATAGATACATATAACAGCAAAGCGGGTTTTGCTTTTACAACCTATGCAGGCAACTGCATAAAGAATCATATAATCAATTATTTAAAAAAGCAGAATTGCGAAAATCAAAAGAAATTTCCTGTTCTGACTTATGAAATTGATTATGATGAAGTATCGGGAATAAGGATAAAATTAAACCCTGTTGAAAGCGATAAAATCAAATCCGAGCCGACATATGAAAATGATTATCATCTCACACCCGAGGAACTGTTTTTCAGAAATCATAAGAAGTCTGTAATCTATATGGCACTGGATGAACTGTCTGCCAGGCAGCGGCAGTATATTAATTACCGTTTCGGGCTGGATAATCTTACCGATTATCATACCCGTGATTCCACCGCCGCGCATTTCGGCATAACCATTGATGAAGCTGTAAAAACAGAAAAAGCGGCGCTCTCTCAGATGAGAAAGCGCCTTATACCCGAATTTGCCTATATTGTTAATGCCAAGCCGGAAAGAATAACCGTCGAAGAAACAGAAGAATATATTACCGACAGAAACTTTGTTGCCGTATATTTTGAACTTAATAAGGAAAACAATGCAAGCACAGAATGTGAATACTGCTTTGAAATCCGTGATTGGGAAAGTGAAGAAATCGGCAAAACGGAAATAGACTTTGAATGTAAGGAATACAATTCCGAAATCCAGAATAGTTATGTCGATAAACTCACATCCGCACTGTTTTATATTTACGAGGATCACGGCCCGCTGAAAAATGGAGTGATCATTCTTCCAGTAACGGACTCTGAATAAAACAAAAAAAAGCCCCAGCCGCGGCATAAAAGCTACGGTTGGGGCTGACTGTTATGTAATTAAAATAAGTTTTAATTCGTTAAATCACTATAGAATAAGCATCTCAAGCTCTCGGCTGGGCTTGTTTTTGAAAAGTTCCTTATCGGTAATTACCTATTTGGAATTTGAAATTAAACATCGGCGCGAATCGCCCCTCAACTCCTGACTTCTATAATGATTAATTAATAATGGATAATGAATAATTACGGAAGGGCTCCGCCCTTACCCGGTTATAAACCCTCCGCGTTCCGCTTACAAATGCTGACCGCAGGTCCCTTAATCAGTAATTAGGCATTTGGAATTTGAAATTAAACATCGGCGCGAATCGCCCCTCAACTCCTGACTTCTATAATGATTAATTAATAATGAATAATGAATAATTGCGGAAGGGCTCCGCCCTTGCCCGATTATTAAAGTATTGCACCCCCGCAGGGCACGGATATATCCGTGCCGCTTTTTTATCCCCGCAATCTTCCCTTCCGCATAGCCTTTCCCTTGAGGGCGCGGGTCTCCACCCTCTTATAGCCTCCCTCATTGAGGGAGGTGGCACGGCGAAGCCGTGACGGAAGGAGTTTGCAAAACTCACCCCAACACCAAACCGTAGGGGCGGATACCATCCGCCCGCCCTCTTCAAGCCTTCCCTCGAGGTTTTCCCTTGTCAGGTAAAATGCCGACGAACCATAGTTTTTACTCGGCTCGCCCTTTGGGGCGCGGGTGTTCAGTGAGCACCTCTGCCGAAGGGCGAAGCGGAATGCCGCTGCCGGTGACAGATGAAGGCATTGCGCTGAGGTGAAGAAATAGGGAGTATCACGACGCGCTCCAAGCGAGTGAGACGACCATATTTCTGAGGGAAGAAGCGCCGACCGTAACATCTAATCCCTAAAAACTCAGCCGCGGCGGAATTATCCGCCGCGGCTTTAACTGTATTTATCTTTTTTTACGCGCTGATTGTTACCTTGTTCGCGCCGAAGAGTTTCTTGAAGAATGCGATTATCATGTTGAAGAAGCCTGCTTTCACGCCGATTTCAATCGTGCCTGAAATCTCTTCGCCCTTCGCGTTCTTCTGAACATTGCCGTCCGCGTCAACTATCTTGACGGTGAGCTTCTTCGCCGCCGCGATTTCGCCGGGAATCTCGTATGTTACCGACTTGTTGTCGCCGCGCTTGACTTCCTTCTTGCCGTCAAATACAGCGAGCATAAGTCCGTCGGGAATGTTCTCGCCCTTAGCGGTGACCGTTACCTTCGAGTTCTTGTAAACCTCGTCGGATTTGACCTTTACCTTCGCCGAGGAAAGATCGGGCTCAAATACCGCCGTGAATGTCAGGTTCTTCGAAGGCATCTTCGCGGGAACCTTCGGGCTCCAGCCCTTGAAGGTGTAACCCTTCTTGGTCGGGTTCGAGGGAACGGGTATCTTCTTGCCGGGAGCGACGGCCACTTTCTTCACGACCTTGCCGTCAACCTTGAATACCGCCTGATAAGTGATAAGCTCATACTCGGCCTCAACGGTTATATCCTTGTCCGCGAGAGTGTATTCCGCCCATTTGCCCTTGTAGCCGTCTTTCGCGGGAACAGCGGGTTCCTCAATGCTCTTCTGGCCTTCGGTGAATTTCACCTTCGCGACCTCTTTACCGTCCGCGACAAATGTCGCATAGTAGAACATTTCGCCGTCATATGAACGCTCAGCGTCGGTGAGGTTCTCCTTCACTGCCGCCGTAAATAACCTTCTCAATGCCTACATCGCCTTCCGCGCAGGCGGCGACTATTTCTCTCATTGTGTCGGGGTAGTTTTCGTAGAACCGTAAAGTTCTTTCCATATATGTAAGATAGCTGTTCATGCCGTTTTCGGTGGAAGCCACCGATGATTTTGCCTGTTCTCTGGTCATTCCGCTGAACGCCGCGCCGAACGCTTCGTCATCCGCCGCGTCAATCCACTCGTAAATATCGTCAAAGCTCGTTATTTCGGTGCCGAGCCTCTCGGAATAACTTTCAAAGTAGTTTTCACGATATTCTTCAAGCGAAGCAATCTCTTCTTCCATTTGCGCGGCATATCCCTTCATGCTCTCTTCCGTGTCGGCAAGTTGTTCTTCGATTTCCGCGAGATATTCCTCTTTTTCTTCGGGAGTCATGTCCTCGAAATCTCCCATAATGCCCATATAATCGGGATCGAACGCGTCGTCGCCTATAAGCAGAACATTTTCGCTGAGAACTACCGTTTTAAGGTTTACGCAACCCGCGAACACATAGTCGCTGATTATCGCGGCGCCGTTGATTGTGACGGTTTCAAGATTGGTAAGGCCAACGAAAGTCCCGTATTCTATATCCTGAACGCTCTCGGGAACAACAACGGAGGTTATTGCCTTGTTGAAGCAGGCAACGCCGTTGCTCTGATTGTAAACAGCGGTTACGGGCATTCCGTCAATCTCCGAGGGAATTACAAGCTCGGGACCGTCGCCCGTGTAGCCGTAAATTGCCGCCTCAAAGTTTTCTTTGTTTTCATCACTGTAAACAACATAATTGAAATCGCCCGAAACGCCGGTGTTGCAATAAACACCTGTGTTGGGAACAACTGAACAGAACTGCTCGCCGCAGGTATCGCAGGTTATGCGGCCTACGCCGCAAGCCGCGAGGGTGGGCTCAACAACATTCTCCGGTTCGCTTTCGGAGAAGTGCGCGTGACAGACCGTGAAGGTGGTTTCCGCCGCTCTGCCGTAATCCTCATAAATATAAAGTGTATAGGTTTCGTCTTTGTTCAGGCTGTAAGCAGTGTCCCCGTTATAATCATTGTAATTGCCGTAAACATCCCGGCCTTCACTGTCGTAAACATAGTAGTAAACATCGTATTTTTTCTTATCAAATTCGTTTTCAAAAACGAAATCGGCGTCCCTGTCGGGAGTGAATGTCGCGATTGTTACGCCGCCCGTTTCAAGTTCAATTTCACAGGGCTCGTCCTCGGTCAGTGCGTATAAGAACTTCTTTCCGCACTTGTCGCAGTTGCCGTCGCCGTTTTCGTCATAATGGGAATGTGCCACGGTGAAATCGGCTGAGAATCCCTCTCCCGGATTTGAAGTGATTACGATTGTGTAGGTTTCGTCTTTGGTGAACTGATAAAGTCCCTCTTTGTTGCTGTATAATTGTTCGCCGTCCGGATCGTTAACAACATAATACCAGTCGTTGTCACTCGCGTTTTCATAAATAATTCTGTAATTGTCCGTGCGCTCGCAAGCGAATATTATGTCTCTCCGGGAACCTTTTTCAAACGCGACTGTGACAGGCTCATCCTCAACCGCCGTGTAAACAAGGGTCTCTCCGCACTTGTCGCACTTGCCGTCGCCGTCATCGTCATAATGATCGTGCCATACCGTGAACGTCGCGGTTATCGCTTTGCCGCTGCTTACATAAGCCTTAACGGTGTATGCTTCATCCTTGTTCAGAACGAAAACGTCAAAGCCGTCATAGTAGCTGTAACCGCTTGTCTGGACGCTGTTGCCGTTGCTGTCGTAAACATAGTAATAAACATACTCGTCTTCGCCTTCCCATTCGCGGTCGATATAGAATCTGCCGTTTCTGTCGGGAACGAATTTCGCTTCAGCGGTGCTGTATTCTTCGATTTCAACCTCAACGGGTTCGTCTTCCTTGAGCATCGTTATAAACGCCGTCTGGCAGATATCGCAACAGCCGTCGTTATCCTCGTCAATGTGCTCGTGAGTTATGGTGACTGTTGCCGCCGTGGCTTTATATTCGTATTCACCGAACTCTATCGTGTATGTTTCGCCTTCTGTCATCCGGTAGGTGTAGTCTTCACCGTTCCATTCGCTGTAAACATAGTTGCCGTTGCCGTCAAAAACTTCGTAATAGAGATAGCATCCCTTATCGCATTCGTTTTTCAGAGCATATTCACCGGTTCTGGGGGCGGTGAACTTTGCGAAACCATAGGCGCCCGCTTCGATTTCAATGTCGCAGGGCTCGCCGTCGGTAAGCGTGGCTATGAACTCTTCTCCGCATTCATCGCACTTGCAATCGCCGTCTTCGTCATAGTGGCCGTGAACGACCGTCAGGTCAAACACGCTGTCGCCGTATTCGGCGCTGAGCTCTATTCTGTATGTTTCGCCCTCTTTTAATATATAATTGCCGAATTTGTCATTATCCGGGTAAGAGCCGTCGGTGTCGTAAATGTCCCAGCTGTAATTAGAACTTGTAATGTTGAAAAGACGCACACTGTAGTGACCGTCTTCCGGGCAGGCGAATTTTACATTCATACTTTCGCCTTTGGTAAGGTCGAATGACAGTATCTCACCTTCCGAAATGTCGAAAACAATATCTGTTCCGCATATGTCGCATTTTTTGTCTTCATTTTCGTCTTCGTGAATGTGAACGACCGTCAGCGCGCACTCACCTGTATAGTCCGAAGAAAATTTGACTGTGTAGGTTTCTTCCTCTTCCATGGCGCATCCGTAGTAAACATCGCTGAGCTGATTGCCGTCCGAGTCAAATACATTGACTTCGTAGCCGTCATAGTCTGCGTAGGCGCCGAAAATATAACTGGCGGTGTAAGGAGCCGTGAATGAAAACTCCTCTTCATCGCCTCCGAAGATGAAGAACACTTCTTTGTTTTTCTCGGTCAGAACATGAGATAATGTCTTGCCGCATCTGTCGCAGATTCCGTCTGTGTCCGCGTCCGTATGTCCGCAGTCAAGAACCGCCGTCACATACATCTCACCCGATCTCGACATGGAATACCAGCTCGCGCCGAGATAATAGGTAACACCCTTGGTAAGATCACGGGAAATAAGGAAATTTGAGCCGATTCCGCCGTCGTCATTGCTGTCCAGCTCACTTTTTCCGCTGTCGAAAAGATAACCGTAGGTGTCGTTTTCCGATTCCGAATAAGATGTGAAATAGTAGGTGCCGGAAACAGGCGCGACAAATTTTACATAGGTCACTTCATAGTCTTCGCCTGCGTAAACGGGGAGAAGCTGATTGAGAGTCAGCGTATACTCCTCGGGAGCCGCGGGCTCGTCCGCGAACGCGGTAAGAGCCGTGAACGGCAGGGCGGAACACAGCATAATAAGGCTGAGAACTACCGCCGTAAACTTTTTCAGCGTGTTTTTCATAAATACCTCCATTAATATATTTTGGTATAATCGCCAACTGTTATTGTAACACACTACTATATATAGATTCAAGTAGAAATAAACTCTTTTTTAAATAAATATCCTTCTGTAACCACCCCCGCGTTCCCGATTCCGAATGCCAAATTACAAATTTCTGATTCCAAATTAATAGGCGCAGAGCGCCCCCTCTTATAGCCTCCCTCATTGAGGGAGGTGGCTTGACCGCTTGCGGTCAAGACGGAGGGAGTCCGCAAAACCCACCACAACACAAAACACGTAGGGGCGGATATCATCCGCCCGCAAAATCCACCGCAATCTCCTCTTGTGCGCGCCCCTCAACATCTAATCCCTGACTCCTGCCCCCTACCCCCTAAAAAAGGAACCGCCGCGCGGACAAGAAAGGAGAACCCGCGCGGCGATCCCGAAAAGGAGTGATATTCGGCTATCTTATACAGGAGGTATTCTGTTAAGAGAGTAAAGGGATTTGCTGTTGAAGATGAAAGAAGTGGAGGTCATTATGTACACTGAACCCTTTCTTGCTGAATGTTGCAGTTATTCGCTTCCGTAACCCGGATCATCCTGCATAACGATCGCGGCGATAATGTAGAAGAGCAGTCCGCTGCCGCCCGCAAGGGTGAACACAACCAGGGCAAGTCTGACTATTGTCGAATCAAGGTCGAGATACTCGGCTATTCCGCCGCATACTCCCGCTATCTTTCTGTCGTTTACGCTTTTGTAAAGTTTTCTTCCTGCCATTTCAGGCGCCTCCTTTCAAAGGCCGTTTGTTTGTTTTCTGTGATTAAAATATAACACGGCGCTCCGCGGAAATAAACCCTTTTCGCAAAAAAATAGCGCCGTTTATTTCCCCTTTCCGCGCAAAATAGGTCCCCGGAATTCTCCGTAAAAGGAAAAACAGCCGCAGAAGCGGCCGTTTCCCAAAAGAGAAATCCAATGAAAAGGAAGATAATCTATGAAAAAGTCTTGTTTTCTCAAGTGCAGTTTTATTGTAAAGCAACAGTTTTACAAACCTGTATACAAATTGTATATAATCTGTGAAGATTTTTTAACAATTTTTTAACGGCGGTTATTGGGCGGTCATTCGTAAACCAGTATTGGTTTTCACGGAAAGCCAAAGCCGCATAACATCGTCAGATTTGCTTACCATACACAAAGTATGATTTCACCTCAAAGAGATGGAATTTGTGCGTATTTGCAGGTTATGACGACGAGGAATACTTGATGTATTCCGAGAAGGAATGCCTGCAAAGATGTGCGAAGGTCGCTCTTTGAGGCATTACTGTTTTATGAAGGACCGCCCTTTCTCCGTCTTTTTTCCGGATTTTCCGAATGACGCGTAGTAAATCTTTCCCTGAACCGTTCCGCACGAGCGGACTAATTTTTCGATCTGCCCGTCCGTCATTTTACCGAGAGCCGCCTCTCTTTCCCTCTTTACGGGGTATGCCCTCTGAAAATCAAACACATTGTCATATTCCTTCATAATGATTCCTCCCTTGGTAACCGCGCCTCATCCGTGTCTCCCGCGTCAGGACGCGATAGTTTCCCCGTCGGGCGCCCCGTCCTCAATATAGCAGAGAACGCCCTTGGGCAGAACATAAAGCACCTTGCCGTCGGCGGTATCGCCGATCTTGTCATAGAGCCTGCCCGCGCTGAAGCTTTCGCCCTCAACGGTGTAGGGGCTGTTCGCGACATAGCCTATCTGCCCGAGACCCTCCATCTCAACCTTTATCGCCTCGGAGTCAACCTCGTTGTCGGGCTCCTTGACAAGGCGGACGGTCATACCGGGTTCGATGAAATCGCTGCCGAAGCGGTGATTTGTGCCTGTGAGAGTGAAATATATTCTGTTCATGATTCAAAGCCTCCTTTTTTGCTTTGATCTGATTATACGCCCGGCTCTGTCCGATAAGACGGACTCCGACACATTTTTCACGCAAAAACGGGAAATTTTTCAAACCTCTTGACAAACATTTGTTCGAGTGTTAAGGTAGATTATAGCGGGGCATAAATCAGAACCCGGAGAGATCAATGAGGAGTGAGAAACGGCAATCTCCCGTAGGGCGCGGATATATCCGTGCCGAAACGAAAAATACAGTTTTAATCAACACAAAACACGTAGGGGCGGATATCATCCGCCCGCAAAATCCACCGCAAATCTTTCCGGGAACAAAAAGCAAAACTTACCCGCGGGCGGATTTGTTACAACAAAACCTGTCCCGCGGCGCGAAAAGGAGGTATGAAGTGAACGAATACTGCAATTACCCCACGGAAGAAGAAATACGCGAGGCAGTGAAAGCCTGCTGCGGCAGGTGCTGCAAATGCGTTGAAACTCCCGTGGAATACGCCTGGCGGGCAAGGGATGTCGATATGAGCGCCCTTCTCCGCCTCGCCGTCGAAAATGAACTCACCCCGGCGGAGCGCGAAGCCGTCAGCCTGCGGTGGTTCGAAAATCTCAGCAACCGCGAAACCGCCCTTCGTCTGGGCGTTTCGGAATCCGCCGTTTCCCGCACTCTTTCACGGGCGGCGGCAAAACTGCGTAAGGCTCTCGGCTACGCGGTTTTTTATCAGCACAATATTAATAGTGACGCTATTATTCCCGCCGCTCTGGAAAGAGCGAGAGCCGTCCGGGCGGCGAAAATGATGAAGGCGGAAAACTTCGCTCAGCAGGTGAAAAAACAGCGGCTGAGCCGCGGCTACAACGAAAATCAGGTTGAAAAATACGCGGGTCTGAAGCCCGGCAGAGTGCGCGCCATCGAAAGCGGAGCCGCTCCGTCGGCGGAGGAAACGGCGAGACTCTGCGCCTTTTTCGCGGTTTCACCCTGCGGCGCGGACGAAAAACAAGAGGAGGCACAATGAACGGAAAAACACTTTACGAACTCGGCGAGGAATATTACGAGCAGGCGGATATCCTCCGCTCGCAGATTTCCGCCGCAAGAAAACGGCTCGGGGAGATAAGCCCGATCTGCAAGGAGGCATACAAGCTCAAATCGGTTCTCTCCGTGCTTTACAGACAGCGCAGCGAGGCTGTCGAAATCGGCCGCACGCTGTGCAATTACTATGAAAGAAAGGAAGATGCGGCATAAACACAAAACAGATAACAGCGGCAATGACCGCGGATGACGGCTTCGCTCAGCCGAAGCAGGCGGGCTTCACGGGGGAGCACAACGCCTCCGAACTCGTCATCACGCTCAATGAGGAGTTCGCGGGAGAGCATTGGGATTTTCTCGCTCTCATCTTCAACACCTGCGCTCCCGGCGGATGCTTTTCCTCAAACGCCGTCAGGGATGAAAACGCCTCTCCCGTTTACCGCGAGGGCGACACGCTCGTCTGTCCTCTGAGCGAGAATCTTACCTCCACGGGCGTGCTTCTCGTGCAGGCGGCGGCTTATAAAACAAGCGGCACGCACTGCTCGGCGGTCCGCAAGTCGGATATCCTGACCCTCACCTTCAGACCCTCCGTTATGGGCAATGACGGATTCCTGACCGCGAGCGCGGGCTTTGAAAACGAGGTGCGCTGCGCCATGGAGGCCTTCCGCGCATACGGCGAAAGCTTTGATGACATCCACACGCACGGCAATATGACGGTGCTCGATGGTCTCGGCGAGATTGACGGCAGCCTTTCCTTCAACGGCGAAAAGGTCGGTGAAAGCTACACCCTCCCCACCGCCTCGCTGTCGGAAAAAGGCGGGGTGAAGCCGGGCTTCGGCGTTGAAATGACAGGCGATTATCTCGGAATAAGCGATGAGTTCCTGTCCCTCTGCGCCGCTTATTCCGCGTGCAGGTCAAGCGCGGATAACACCATTCTCTACGTCTTTTCGGGCTCGCCCGCCGAGTATGACTACATCGACGACAGCGCTCCCGGCATCACCGAATATATTTACGAAATGGATGACGGGCACTCGAAAATCTATTACATTCCCACGCAGGACGGCGTTCTCGAATGGGTGGATTTCTTCGACACCGTGCATACCCTGAGCGTCGAGAGCGGCGTGATATATCTCTTTTCGTTCGACGGTTCCGACTGCTCCGTCTCGGTCTCCCGCAGGCTGCCCAATGAAGTTTAAGAAGAATATTAAAATCTGCGTGGCGGCAGGTCACGGAAAATCGAAAAACGGCGGCTTCGATCCGGGCGCCTGCTCGGGCTGCTTCAGGGAGTTCGACATAGCGAAGGAAACGGCGAAATACCTCTCCCAGTATCTTCGCTCGGCAGGCTTCGACACCGAACTCATCAATTACAACGGAGACCTGTATCTCACCGAAAGAGTGGAAAAAATCAACTCTGGAGATTTCTATTTCGCGCTCGAGATTCATCTCAACGCGGGCGGCGGCACGGGCAGCGAGGTCTATTATCCGAAAGGCTCTGCGCAGGGGCGCCGCGCGGCGGCTCTCATCTCGTCGGGCATAGCGGAAGCGTTCTCGATTCCCGACAGGGGAGCGAAAACGAAGGACGGCAGAAACGGCAGGGATTATTTCGCCGTCGTGCGCGACACAAAGCCTCTCACCCTGCTCGTCGAGACCTTGTTCATCGACTCTGATGATGTCGAAAATGTCTCGTCCGCCTCGGGCAGGGACCTGTGCGCGAGAGCGATTTCGAAAGCCGTCCTCGCGTTTTTCAGTGAAAAAGCGGCGCCCTTCACCGTTAAAATCCTCTGCGATGAACTCAATGTGAGAGACGGTCCCGGAACGTGGCATAAAATCAATATGACCGTGCGAAACGGCGATGTCTTCACCGTCGTTGAGAAAAACGGAAACTGGGGCAGGCTGAAAAGCGGCGCGGGATGGATAAACCTGAGCAATAATCTTGTTGAAATGAGGGAAACGGAAAAAGAATTATGAACTGATGTTTTCTTTTCTGGGCTCGGCGGCGGGCTGCGTGGCGGGGATAGTCGCCTCACAGAGACTTACCGCCTTCCGCCTTGAAGCGCTCGAAAAGAAAGTGGATAAACACAACCGCCTGGTCGAAAGAATGGCGGCGGCCGAAACGGAAATAAAATCCGTAAACAAAAGATTAGACTCCCTCCGCACAAACTGACCCCCCCGAACGCCCTCGCCAGCCTCCTCCGCCAACCTCAAAAAGAACAACGCCTCATCCTTTGGGGGAGGTGGCTCGCCGCAGGCGAGACGGAGGGAGTTCCCACCTCTGCGAAGCAGAAGCGCCGACCGAGCCGTCAGGCGAGACGGTGCCGCGCCGAAATCAGTACAGCGTGAACCGAAACCCGGCCGCCCCTGTAAGGGGATGTGGCACGGCGACAGCCGTGGCGGAGGGGTTTAACTCTCCCGAAGAAGCCCCCCCGAACACCCTTTAAACAAAAAACCTCCCCGCCATGGGGAGAAACCACATAAATTCAGGAGGAATAATAATGAATAAAATAAAAGACATCACAGGCAATCTCACGCAGGTGACTCCCGCGACCTGGGCGCGCCTCGCGTTTCTGATTATAAGCATAGCCAATCTCGCCCTGCGCAGTCTCGGCTTTGATACGATGAAGTTTCCCGAAAAGGAGGTGAGCGACGCCGTGAGCATAATCCTCGCCGCCGCAAGCGCCCTCGCGGCGTACTGGAAAAACAACTCCTTCACCTCCGCCGCCCTCGAAGCCGACCGCATCCTGCGTGAAAGGAAAAATCCAAACACTTGATGTTAATATAATATAATTTTACTCTTTACACTGTATTATTGTATATGATATACTGTAACCGTCGGCAATCCCGTTTTTTCGAAAAAATTCCGTAAATCCGGGAATTGTCCGCGGTTGCGGTTGTACGGTTAATGCGCGGCTGCGGCTGCGCATTTTTATTTTGGAGGGTGTTCAATGAAAAACACAAAAAGAGCGTTGTCTGTTTTACTGTGCCTCATTATGATGTTCGGCACCGTCGCCGTCGGCGGCGAAGGCTTCTCCGAACTGCTCGACGCACTGAGCGTGCGCGCAAACGCAGCCAGCAGCGGCGCCTGCGGAGAGAACCTGACCTGGTCTTTGTCGGATGACGGCGTTATGACAATAACTGGAACCGGCGAAATGGATGATTATGAAGGATTTTCATTTGACGGCGATGGTAATTATGCACCATGGAGAAAAAGTGTTTTTACCGGCATAATAACATCGGTTGTTATTAGCTCAGGCGTTACAACAGTAGGGGAGAACGCATTTTATGAAATTGAAACACTGACTTCCGTTTCGCTTCCTTCTACATTAACCGAAATCGGAGAACACGCTTTTGACGGATGCAAATCAATAACAAACTTAACTCTGCCATCTTCATTAAAGATAATCGGTCGTCAGGCTTTTTCAAAATGTGCTTTTTCGGAAATAACGCTTCCAAAAGATTTAGAGGACGTCGGCAAGTGGAGTTTTGAGGATTGCAACAACCTGAAAGAAATAAAAGTCAACAGTGCCAACGCTTATTACAGCAGTGAAAACGGTGTTCTTTATAACAAAGATAAATCCGAGCTTATTCGTTACCCAATCGGAAATGAAGCAACAAGCTACACCGTTAACAGTAATACAATAAAAATCGGTGATTCAGCATTTGAAAATGCTGCAAACCTTACAGAGATAGTTCTTCCTGAAGGCATTGAATCACTCGGGTGGTGTTCGTTTTCAGAGTGTATAAATCTGACCAAGATGGATTTGCCGAACAGTTTGACAGAGATTGATGCATATGCTTTTGGGTGGTGTGCGTTTGAACAGGTCGAAATACCTCAGGGTGTTAAAGAACTTAAAACTTTATTGTTCCGCAATAATACCAAACTGAAGAGTGCAATCCTTCCGGAAGGAATAGAACGGATTGACAGCCTGTTCTCCGGGTGTTCGTCTCTCGAAACAGTAAATATTCCAAGTTCGGTAAAAGAAATCAAGTATGCTTCATTCGAAAAATGCAGCAGTCTTGATTATGTTGATTTGCCGGACACAATAACAAAAATATGCAGTTATGCATTTAACAACTGTAGCAATCTCAACAATATTTATTTGCCGTTATCATTAACAGAAATAGAATATCACGCATTTGAAGGCTGTTCATCGCTTTCAAATGTCTATTATCAAGGCACCAAAGAAGAATGGAACGCCATTACAATCGACATAAATAATGATGAACTGCTTAATGCTAATATTCATTTCAACAGCAACAGTGTGCTGGAATACGACATAGTTAATGATAAGGTTGTAATTACAGGATGTGACAAAACGGTAAGCGGTGAATTCAGAATTCCTGCAATAATTGAAGGATACCCTGTCACGAGCATAGGTGAATCTGCGTTTTATCAATGCAATGATCTGACGAATATTATTATTCCGGATGGTGTTGTTGCTATTGAAGATGGCGCCTTTATGGAGTGCCTTAATCTTAATAGTGTCACAATTCCCGACAGCGTTAAAATAATAGGTGATGCAGCATTTGCAGATTGTATCAGCCTTGAAAACATAACAATTCCCGACAGCGTTACAAGTTTGGGCAGTGCATCATTTGTGTATTGCACAGCTCTTACAGGTATTGAAATACCCGAAAATGTTACAGTTATAGGAGATATTACATTTTTCGGATGTGCCGACCTGGATAACGTCACACTTCCGTCAGGCTTGAAACAAATAGGCGAAGACGCATTTAATTGTCACTTTGATGCCGACACGCTTGCAGAACACCGGACAAGGTATAACGATGCGGTTGCAGCCGGAGATTCTGAGATTAACGGTGTTCCGATTGAAGTGTATGAGCAAATTCTTGCAAAACAGAACGGTGTCCTGAGTGATGTTTATTTTAATGGTTCTCACAAAGAATGGAATGAATTGGAAATAGGGGATAATAATGATAATCTGATTAACGCGAATATTCATTTCCTGAAAGAAAAATACAGCGTGACGTTTTTTGTTGATGGATCAGAAATTTTGTCTGATGAATATTATGTTGGAGACACAATAATAAAGCCAAATGATCCGAGTAAAACCGGATATGTTTTTGCGGGTTGGATTCCCGATGTTCCCGAAACAATGCCTGCGCAGGATTTGGAGTTTTGTGCACAGTGGACTAAAGTGAACAATTTTGATGAAACAAGCCGTTACAGTTTCAGCAACTCACATTATTCGTTTTTCGGACATAATAAAGTTGATGATGATAAAGATAAATGGTGTGATATTTGCCAAGGTGCATACTATATGACACAGTTTGATTATGACAAAATAATATCATATATTAATAAAATTTATACCAACCCATCGCCGGCAATAAGCAGCGTCCAATTTTTGAGAAATAAGAAGTATTGGAATGGTTCATGCTATGGCATGGCGGTTACTTCAATACTGGATTATCAGAATAAGATTGCGTTTAATGAAAACTTCGATAACGGAGCAAAGACAATGTGGGATGTATCGTATCCTTATATAAATGATGAAGTTGCAAGTGCAATAAATTATTATATGGTATCGCAATACTTTAGTTTCATAAGAAATTCGATTCCTTCGTATAACAAAGAATACTATCCATCATCATGGACACCCGGACTGAAAGAACTTGTTTCAACTGCACAAGAAGGCGAACCGTTCCTTTTCTGCTATTATTGGTTAGATGATGCCGGTGGTAGACATGGTCATGCAATAGTGGCACTTTATTGCACGACAAACTTTGATGGAAGTTTCAGCATTACCGCTTATGATAATCGCTACCCAAATAAAGATATTATTATAAAGGTTGATTCAAGTTATACTTCCTGCGTCGTAAATGGGACTGAAAATGCATACGGGTTTGAATATTATCCGGATATGTCAGGGTTTGATAGGATTGATATTGATGGTCCGGAAAATGATATGAATATCAACTATTATACATACAACGGTATTGATTCAAATGATGAAATAACAGTAGTTGCGAATGGTGATGTAACTGTAACAAATACGGCGGGCGAGACAATATCAATTGTTGACGGCGATATTAACAGTTCAATGAATGTTATCTCCATTCATATGATAGTAAGAGATACTGAGGACGGTAATGCGGCTCCTGTTGAATTTGTATTTGAGGTTGAACACAGTAAGTCATATTATTTTGAATCTGATAACGATAATATGGCTGTCTCTGTTAAGACAAACGAAATGTATGGCGCGGCGACTTCAAAAGGCGCAGATTATATTGCGGTAGGCGATGACGGGGTTTATGTTATCGGTGATAAAATGGAATACTCTGCGGCACTCAGTTCCAAAGACAGTGAATATGATACAGTATTGATTGAGGGAACGGCAAAGAGAGATGTTTCTCTTACATATTTAGAAAACGATATTCTCATCAATGGTGCTAACGGAAATGGCGAAACAATAGCAATATTTGCAAATGAAGCAATGAATCCGGAAAACTTCGAAATTAAAGAAGGCTACAGCGCAGTAAAAATTGTTGCCGAAAACAACAGAATTGACATTAAAGCCTCTTCAAATAACGACGGCAATTATGACATCAGCGTTGTCTTGGACAATAACGAAGAACCTGTCAACCCCACCGCCTCCGCCAAACTCAAAGTCAAATCCTCCGCGACAGTTGACTACCGTTCAAAGGTTAATATAACCGCAACGGCAAGCGGCGTTCCGAAGGGATATTATGTAGCGATATACGACGGCAAAAAGCTTCTTGAAAAAGGCGACAACACAAAAGTCGTATTCGCTCCCGAAGACAGCAACGGCAAACCGCTTGAACTGAAAAACGACAAGACATACACGGTTAAAATCATCGACGCGAAAGGCAATGTCCAGAAGGACGCAAACGGCAAAGACCTGACATCGAAGATTGAAATCAAAGTCAAACAAGGCTTCTTTGATAAATTCATAGCCTTCTTCAAAGGCCTGTTCGGTCTGCTTCCGACAGTTGAAATAAAACCGTAACAAAAAACCTCCCCTTGCTCACAAGGGGAGGTTTTCAATTTCTCTTTATTCTTTTTTATTTAAACATCTTCCTGTCAAGTCCGCGTTTTATAATCACATAATAAAGTATCGTGCCGAGCGTCAGCATAACCGCGAGCTCGCCGAGAGCCACAAATCCGCCCTGCGTGAGAAAGCCCGACAGCGTAAACCCGCCGTCAATGAAGAAATGCTCTATCTCCCAGCCGATAATCACGCCGTTCCAGAGAGCGGGCATCAGCATCGCGAAAAGCGGATATTTCCCGATTTTCACATTCCGCAGGAACCACATGCACGCGGTCGCGCCAAGCGTCGCGATTGAGCCGAAAATCATGTCGAGCGGAAGCCCCGAGCCTATGCTGTAAATGTTCGCGATAACGCAGCCGACAGTAAGACCGGGAATCGCCGCGGGCGTGAAGAGAGCGAGCGTGTTGAGCGCCTCCGATACCCTGAACTGCACCGCCATCGTGGCGGAACCGGGCAGAATAAAGTTCTGCGCGTAGGTAAGCCCTGCGTAGAGCGCGGCAATCATCGCGCCCGTCGCCGCAAAGCGCAGGGATTTCTGTGTGTTGTTCATATTCTTTTTTCTCCTTAGTTTTGTTTGACGCTTTCGCGTCGGTCAGGATGGTTTCGAACTGACCGCGGGGATATATGAACGGGAACCTCCTCCCGTTTTCAGGGCCGCCGGATTATAATAACCTTTTTCTTCCTCAAGGTCAAGTGTTTTTTCCGTCCGCCCGTTTTTTATTTTCACTCGATGCGCAGAATAACGGCGGGTATTCCGTTTTCGGCGTCCTCGGGCGCGCCGGTATCCGTCATAAGCCCGCCGGGAACCGTCAGCGTGTTTCCGCGAAGGGAAACAAGCTCCGTCACTTCCACAGCCTCATCACAAAGCATATTCTGAGCGAAAACCCGTCTGCCTTCAACAGATTCCTCAAAACCGACCGAAAGCGACTCGAACCTGCCGAACAGACCGACAGGAGCCTGCGCGTTTCCGCCTTTCACACGGATTACTGCGGGAGGAGTTCTGTAAAATCCGCTTGCGAACGTGCGGGGAGTCACCGCCACGCACAGAGCGCCCGAATCGGGATGAACCGAGCAAAGAACATAGGGCTTTTCGCCCGAAGCCTCAACCTCGGGAAGAGGCATATTCCTCGAAACAGCCGCGGGAGCCGTCACGAAATAATCGCCGGGCTTCACCTTCGGCCATAAATCATCCGATCTTTCGGGGCAGCGCCAGACGTCTTTGAGCCTTTCCTCCGATATATGTAATTCCCCCTCGTTCGCGGCGAATGGCGGAGCGATTCTCTGCCAGCGCAGCGCGCAGACGCTCTCCGAAACAAGCCTCGGGGAAAGCGGCAGATATTTGCGCCGTTTTTCCAGATCGTGGCGCATAACTCCGTTCGCGCATCCGAGAGCCGCTCCGATAAGAGCCGTGTCCTCAATATTCAGCACAGCGCAGGGTCCCTTTATATCCTTCGCCGCGTCAAGGCACACGGCCGCGCGGTCAACGGTTGAAGCGTATTTCAGCTCGTGAACAACATCATATGTGCGCAGATAATCGCAGGCGGGCAGCACCCTTTTAAGATATTCCGTTACATGTCCGGGAACAGCGGGTCCGTCCTTTTCCGATTCAAACAGCGGCCGTCTGACAAGCCCGTGCTCAATAAGCGTCCCAGGGGAGTATTTGCGGAAGCACTCCGTCATCATCTCGCAGTAGTCCGCGTCGCCCTGATGAGCGCCCCAGTCCGCCTTGATATACACAATTCCCGCTTCGCCGCACCATCTCGCGCGCTCTTCCCAGTATTCCCTCTCCTCTTTCGGCGTCAGGGATATTTCCCTTCCGTCAACGAGCGAGGGAGTCTGCGTCGGCACCCATAAGCCCAGTCCCCGGTAGCCGAGAGACAGCACCTTTTCCGAGAGCGCTTCAAGCCGCTTCGCGGGAGATAAATCCTTCAGCGAGGGGAAACGCTCCCCGTCCGCCTCAAGCAGACCGAAAAGACGGGTGTCAACAGCCCCGTAAGGCACGTCCCAGCCGTCGTCAAGCACTGCGATAAGGTCGCCCCTCACGCCGTCAAAACTGTTCAGCACTCCGCGTTCCCCGAAAAGAAACTCCCAGTTCATAGCGTCGCGCGAGGATAAGCCTTCATCCCTCGGGTTCCTCGTGTGCATTTCGTCGCACTGCGAATCCCAGGTGCAGAAATAACTGCCCGTGTTTTTGCTTGCGTCAGGTATAAGATTCATTTTTTTCCTCCGTGTTTCACAATCCCAGAATTTCCGCGAACTCTCCGGCGCTCACGCCGGGAAGAACGGATGAAACGCCCGCCTTTTCCGCGGCGCAAACTATGCTCTCATAATCGTATTTCACGCCCTTCACGGCGTTTTCGAGAACGGATATATCCCCGTTTGAAAAGTAGTCGCCGTAAAGACGGAACTGTATAATAACGCCGTTTTCAATCCGCAGATTGGCGTCGTAACAGCCCGAAGGCAGCCGCTTTTCATACCTGAGATTAAAATCGTTCTTTTCGCCGTAATTCCAGGCGTCCGTGCGGTATTTTTCATCCGCGAGAGCGTGAACCTCAAGCGTTTCGGCAGGGGAGAGCGAATATTCTTCGCCGCCCGTCACCGCTTTTATCTCGCCGAAAAACACGCTCATAAAGTCTTTGACATCAGAGGGCTTTTCAAGTATATCCGCGATGTTTTGAACCCTCGAGCGCACGCTCTTTATTCCCTTGCTCTCGATTTTGACCGCGCTGACATTGAGCGCCCCCGCGAGCAGAGAAAGGTCCGCGCTGTAAAGCAGAGTGCCGTGGTGCAGCGTTCTTCCGTTTTTCACGCACTGCGCCGCGCCCGATATTTTTCCGCCCTTCGCCATCAGGTCGTTCCTGCCCGAAAGCTCCGCTTTTACGCCGAACTTTTCAAGGGCGCTTATCACGGGAGCGCTGAAATGAGCGTAGTCGTTCATATGCTCCGTCCCGTTTTCAATAAAGGTGTAGTTAATGTTTCCCTCGTCGTGAAAAACCGCTCCGCCGCCCGTCAGCCGCCGCGCGACCGCAATCGAGTTTTCACGCACAAACGGCGCGTTTATCTCGGCGGCGGTGTTCTGGTTAAGCCCGACTATCACGCTTTTCCCGTTTCGCCAGAGGATGAAAAAGTTCTCTTTCCTCCCGAGAAGCAGGTATTCCTCAAGCGCCAGATTGAAATACGGGTCCGTTCCCGTGTTGAGAATAAGTTTGATTCCGTCAGGCATTGTCATACTCACTCTGAAGCCAGGCGGAGGCCGCCTTCGCTCCCTCCTCGTCGGGGGAGAACTCTTTTTCGGTGATTATCGCCTTGTCCGTAGCGTCATAGGCGTAGCAGCCGAACCAGTATGAGGCGACAATCGCCGCGATTTTCTCCTTCGTCTTGCCCGAGCCGTCGTCAACCTCCTCGGTCCTGACCTTGAATCTGTATCTGAAACTGTCGGCGAAAATGCCCGTCGTTCCGTTCTTCGCGGGCAGGGAGCCCGTATATTCGTTGCACCTTCCGCCTATGCGGAACGAGCCCGAAAGATATTTGAAATCAATGATGTGAACGCTTTCCATATTATTCTCCTTTTTCAGAATCTCGCTCTCAGTTCAATCACCCTGCCGATTATCTTCACGGGAAGGCTTTCGACCTGCTCCGGAGTGAAAACAAGCGGTTCGTATGCGGGATTGAGAGCCGTCAGCGTAATTATACCGTTATGTATGTCCGCTTTTTTGACCGTCGCCTCAGCGGGACCCACGAGAACCACGCAGATGCTTCCGTTTTTCACCTCGTCCGTCCGCCGCACGATTACCGTGTCCCCCTCGGCGAAACGCGGCTCCATACTGTCGCCCCTTATCCGCAGGGCGAAAAGCTCCTCCGAGGGAAAACCGAGACCGCCTCTGCTCTCATAGCCCATTATCTGCTGCGAAGCCTCGTTGGGCGCTCCCGCCCGCACATAGCCGAGAACGGGAATTCCCCGCTCACCGCCGTCCGCGCCGAGAAGCCTGTCCGCGCTGACTCCAAGCGCCGCCGAAAGACGCAGAAGCGACTGCTTGTCGGGCGCCGTCCTGCCTTTTTCCCACTGGCTCACCGCGGTCTGATGCACGCCGACAAGGTCCGCCAAACTCTGCTGCGACAGCCCCCGCTCAATCCTGCACTCTTTAATAGGATTCAAACTGACCCCTTCTTACATAATTATTTACCCTCACATTATGAGTGATTCTATTAAAAAAGTCAAGTTGTTTCCCTCTCCGCTCCGTAACCGCCGTTTTATTTTTAATTATATTTATAATTGCATTATCGAATTTAATAGAGTATAATATTAAAATAATGATTTCCGGGGCTTTTATTCTGCTTTATGTATGCTCAGGCGGACGCCCTTTTCTTTCAGATTCAAAACACAATCCGACGGTGAAATTATGAAAAAATTTATCTGTATATTGCTGGCGGCGGCGCTGCCCGCCATGATTTTCGCTGGATGCTCGGGCAAAGATGTCGAACACCCCACGCCCGGCGTTGATATCTCGGTCCCCGTCGAGCCCTCAACCAACGAGGACGGCTCGATTGTCGCGGACGCGAGGCTCGTCTATGAAAAAAACGACTCGCTCAACCCCTATGAAGCGGTAAGCTCGGTCAATATCCGTCTGCTCTCGCTCGTCTATGACGGGCTTTTCACGCTTGACTCCGCCTACAACCTGAACGGCGCGGTGGCGAAGGGCTGCGCGGGCGGCACGGGCACGGTAAATGTTATGCTCGACACCTCGGCGAAGTTCAGCGACGGCACTCCCGTAACCCCTCAGGATATCGTCTATTCCTACGAGCTCGCGAAGGAGTCCGACACCTACGGCGAGAGGCTTAAACACTTCACCTCCGTTTCAACCCCCAACTCGACAAATATGATTTTCACGCTCGACGAGCCCGATATATACGCGCAGAACTGCCTGACCTTCCCGATTATCAAGGAAGGCTCGGACGAAGCGCGCCCCACGGGTACGGGCAGATATGTTTTCAAAGAGGACGCGGGCAGGCTTCTGCTCGAGGTCAACCCTAACAGAAGCGGATTCTCGCCCTCAATCGCCTGCTTCGAGCTCACCGAGATAAAAGACTCATCCGTCACGAACTCGTCCCTTGAAATCGGAAGCACCTGCTTCTCGTTTGACGAACTCGCGGACGGCAGCTATACAAGAGTGAACGCGAAAACGCAGAATGTCCTTATGAACAACCTCGTCTATCTCGGCGTGAACGGCTCGAACGAATATCTCGCGGACCCGCTCATCAGAAGGGCGATAAGCTCCGCGCTCGACAGAAACGAAATCGTCACGAGCGCTTTCCAGGGTCACGCGAAGGCGGCTGTGTCCCCCTTCAACCCCGACTGGTATGTCATAGCGGGCACCGACGGCTCGCCCACCGTTGAGAACTCGGATGTCCGCTCCCTTCTCGACGAGAGCGGAAACGACCCCGGCAGGCTCCCGTTCTCTCTTGTGGTCAACGGCGAAAACGGCTTCAAGCTCGACGCGGCGAAGCAGATAAAAACAATGCTCGGCCGGGCGGGTCTCGCGGTAACGATTTACGCCCTGCCCAAAGAGGATTACTACACAGCCGTTCGCAACGGCGATTTCGATATGTATATCGGCGAAATAAAGCTTACGGATAATATGAACCTCTATCCGCTTTTCAGAGGCGGCCGCTGCTCATACGGAGTCACCTCCGCCATGCAGGAGCAGTCCTTCGCGCGCTATGTGCAGATGCTTTCGGGCGAGTGCGAGCTTATGGATTTCATCAACGTTTTCTCCTCCGAGCTTCCGTTTATTCCGCTGTGCTACCGCTCAGGGTTAGCTCTCTACACAAACTCGATAGATTTCGGCGATTCCTCCTGCTGCATCTGCGATGTTTTCGGCAATGTGGACCGTTGGACCATTATAAAGGATGAAAAAATTTGACAGACTCCCCGAAACAGAAAACTCTTAAAACCTCAACTCAGGTCAAATATTTAAAGGGTGTCGGTGACAGACGGGCGGCAATGCTTGCGAGGCTCGGAATCTTCACCGTCGGGGATCTTATTTACTTTTTCCCCCGCGCTTACGACGACAGAAGCA
Organism: Oscillospiraceae bacterium; assembly: GCA_902787025.1. Classification (GTDB taxonomy): domain Bacteria; phylum Bacillota; class Clostridia; order Oscillospirales; family Acutalibacteraceae; genus CAG-177. The sequence goes on from CADAER010000024.1 coordinate 35,006, forward strand.
AAACCGTCACAATAGCCGAGGCGGTCGACGGCGAGACAAACGTCATAAGGGCCACCGTCTGTATGCCCGTCACCGAGCATAAAATCCGCAAGGGGATGACAATCTACAAAACGAAGGTCACGGACGGCTTTATGCTGATGAACCTGACCTTCTTCAACAACAAATATGTAAAGGATATGCTTAAAGAGGGCGAGGAATATGTCTTCGCGGGCAAGGTGCAGATCCGTTCCTATACCGCGGAAATGACCTCCCCGACCTTCGAAAAGGCGGAAAGCGGCGAGAGAATCCGTCCCGTTTACCGTCAGACGGAGGGGCTCAACTCAAAGGCGCTCGAAAAACTGATGCTCACGGCGCTCGACTGCGCGGAGCTTCCCGACGCCCTGCCCGTAAGTTTGCGTGAGGCCTACTGCCTTATGCCGCTTGAAAAAGCGCTTCGCAATATGCACGAGCCCGAAAACGAGGATATGCTCCTCGAAGCGAAAAGGCGGCTTATTTTCGAGGAACTGCTGATGCTGCAGATAGGGCTTATGCGCCTGAAAAGCAAAAACAGCAAAACGACCGCCTGCGTGATTCCGGGCGATTTCACCGCTGATTTCTTTTCCCTTCTCCCGTTTGAACTCACAAACGCGCAGAAAAGGGCAGTCTCCGACTGCGTTGAGAATATGAAACTCACCTCGCCGATGAACCGTCTTCTGCAGGGCGATGTCGGCTCGGGCAAAACGGCGGTAGCCGCCGCCCTTGTTTACAACGCCGCGAAAAACGGCTGGCAGAGCGCTCTTATGGCGCCCACCGAAGTGCTAGCCCAGCAGCATTACAAAACCTTTCTTAAATTTTTTGAGAATACCGATATAAAAGTCGAATTGCTGACAGGCTCAACTCCCGCCTCGGAGAAAAAAGCTATCAAAAACCGTCTTCTCACGGGCGAGGCGGATTTCGCCGTCGGCACCCACGCCCTTATCCAGAAGGATGTCGAATTCAAAAAACTCGGGCTTGTCATCACCGATGAACAGCACCGTTTCGGAGTAAACCAGCGCACCGCCCTGAACGAAAAAGGCGAACAGCCGCACACCCTCGTTATGTCTGCGACCCCCATTCCGAGAACGCTCGCGCTCATCATTTACAGCGACCTTGATTTAAGCGTGCTTGACGAGATGCCCAAGGGCAGGCAGAAGATAGAAACCTACGCCGTCGATTCCGGAAAGCGCGAAAGAGCTTACGGCTATGTCAAGAAACACCTCGTCGAGGGCAGGCAGGGCTACATAGTCTGCCCGCTTATCGAGGAGAGCGAGGAGCAGGAGCTCATCTCCGCCCACGAGCTTTACAAGAACCTCTCCGACGGCTTTTTCAGAGGCTTTTCGGTGGGTCTCCTTCACGGCAGAATGAAGGCGGATGAAAAACGCGCCGTTATGAACGAGTTCGCGGCGGGCAACATTCAGCTGCTCGTCTCCACCACCGTCATCGAGGTCGGCATAGATGTTCCCAACGCCGTGATTATGGTCATTGAGAACGCCGAGCGCTTCGGTCTCTCACAGCTTCATCAGTTAAGAGGCAGAATCGGCAGAGGCGAACACAAATCAACCTGCGTCCTCATTTCCGACGCGCAGAACGAGGATGCCGTCCACCGCCTCAAAGTTATGTGTTCTACCTCCGACGGCTTCAAAATCGCGGATGAGGATTTAAAACAGAGAGGCCCCGGCGACTTCTTCGGCTCAAGGCAGCACGGTCTGCCCGACCTGAAAATCGCCGATATGATGACCGACACGGACATCCTGCGCGAAACACGGACCGCCGCTCAGAAGATGCTTAAAGAAAATCCCGCTCTCGAGGGCGAGGATTACCGGGGTCTTCGCGCGAAAATCAACGAAATGTTTTCAAAAGCGATGAATTAAAAATAAACAAATTTTGCGGAGGAAAATTATGGATAACAACACTGCTCAGCAAGCCCCTGAAAACGCGCTCCCCGCGGACCGCGCCAAAAATGTAACGAGGTTTGAGTATATCTGCCTTATGCTCGCGCGCATAGGCGGTATGTTCGGCACCACCCTTACGGGCACTCTCGCCGCGGCATTCCTGCACGAGCTTTATTACGGACCCGTCGGAGTCGATTCCGACAGAATAGCGAAAATCCTCGCCGTGCAGACCACCCTTACAACCGTCGCGGGCATCTTGATCGGCCTCGTCGTCGGTTTCGTCGTCCAGAAATGGAAGAGCCGCTGGGGCAGATACCGTCAGTGGTATATCATCTGCCTTATCCCGATTTTCACGCTCACCGTTCTTTTCTTCTATGTTCCCAAGGGCTGGCCCATTGAGAAAATGATTGTATGGCGCTACGGCATCGCTCTTTGCCAGACCGTCTTCAACGCCTTCAACAATGTCGGCCAGAATGTCGCGCAGGTTATCTCCCCCAACCCGAAGGAGAAAAAGACCGTCGCCACCATCTGGCAGCTTTCATATTATATCGGCTACGGCGGAGCCTATCTCGGCACCTTCGTTTACGGCCTTTTCAGTGACGACAAGAACGCGATGTATATGACCCTCGCCGTTGTCGCGGCGATAGTAACCGCCTTCGGTAACCTTATGTGCGGCCTTTTCTGCCACGAGCGCATCGAACTGCCGAAGAAAGAAAAAGTCAAAATCTCAAAACAGCTTTTCACACTTTTCAAATACAGAAACTACCGCGCCTATCAGTATATCGCGTGGGTAAACAACTTCGCGGCGCTCGGCAAATTCTCAACTTATCTCGCCGCGATAACCGTCGGCTCCTCGAAGAACCTGCTTCTCACAATACCCACAGCGGCGGGCACCGTCGTCGGCAACCTAATCACCGCGAAAATCTCGAAGAAATACGAGCCCACCAAACTGCTCAAATTCTGCGGTCCCTACGCGATGATTTCGGCTGGCGTGCTCTTCCTCATCTGCTGGGCGGAAGCGAAAGCGGGCCTTATGTTCTTCTCGGGCTGGAACAGCATATTCTTCTATGTGTTCTACTTCCTGTTCGGTGTGGGCATAGGCGTCCAGGAGCTTTCGAACTCCCACTTCAATGTTGAATACTACGACTACCTCGAATGGCAGACGGGCGACCGTATGGAAGCCATCCAGGGCATCGTTCCCGGCTGGATAAACACAGGCCTCAGCTATCTCAAGGAACTCGCCATCCCCTTCCTTCTCGCGTGGGTCGGCTATCAGTCCTCGGCGGAGGGCGACCTCGTCAAGACAATGCAGGCTCAGCCGACTTATCTCAGAACCTGCCTGTGGCTGCTCGCCTTCCTGCTCTTCGGCTACGCTTTAAGCAACCTTCTCAAAGCGATTATCCTCAAAACCCTTTACAGTGTCGAGGGCGAAAAGAAAGAGCAGATGTATGCTGAACTCGAACAGATGCGCGCCGAAAGACACGCAGAGAACGAGAGCATCGCGGACGAAGAGGTTGCCTCAACCACATCCGCTGAATAAACACGGAGGCGTTTATGGCTTCAATAAAAATGGGCGTATTCGGCGCGTGGAGAGGCAATTCCTATATTGACCTTATGCTTCGCGAGCCTGAAATCGACCTCTTCGCGATATGCGACAAAAACATTGACAATCTCTGCGATGACGGAAAACTCGCCGAAATACCGAAATTCAGAGATTTCGACGAATTTCTGTCATACGGAAAAGAAAACGGGATGAACGCCGTCTTCCTCGCCAATTATTTTCATCAGCACGCGCCTTTCGCGATAAAGGCGATGAACGCGGGGCTCGATGTTTTCAGCGAATGCACGGCGGCGTCAACCCTGAAAGAATGTGTTGAACTCGTCGAGACCGTTGAGAAAACGGGCAGAAAATATATGCTGTGCGAAAACTATCCGTTTTCAAACGAAATGCTGAAAATGGAGGAAATCGCCCGCGAAGGCGCACTCGGCTCGCTTCTCTACGCGGAGGGCGAATACAACCACTCGGGCGGCAACGAGGAGCTCAGACGCCTCACGCCCGGCAGATACCACTGGCGCGCCTGGCTGCCGAGAACCTACTACCTCACGCACTCTCTCGGTCCGATTATGTATATCACAAAAACCGAAGTCCGCTATGTCTCGGCAAGAGCCTCGCACTCGGATTTGCTCTATGAACTGCGGGAGTGGCGGCACAACTACGACGGAGCCGCCCATATGCTCTGCGAAATGTCGGGCGGTATGACCGCGAGATTCACGGGCTGCACAGCGATGGCGTCCGACTACGGCAGATACCGTGTCTGCGGCGACATTTCAGGCGTCGAGGCGGGCGGATACATCCCCGGCGGCAAAGTCCGTCAGTTCTGGCACGAACACACAAAGCCCGACGGGCAGAACGAAAACGTGCTCCTGATTGACCCCGCCTTCGACGACGACAAAAAGGCGAAAAATGCGGGGCACGGCGGCGGAGACTACCGCGTCGTGCAGAATATAAAGGATTATCTCATTTGCGGAAAAGAGCCGTTTTTCGATGTTTACCGCGCGGTGAATATGTCGGCGACGGCGATACTGGGTTGGAGGAGCTGTCTTAATCACGGAGAGAACTTTAAGGTTCCCGATTTCAGAAACAAAGAAGAAAGAGAAGCGGTCAGGGACGATGACCTCACGCCCTTCCCCGACGAAAACGGAGAAGGCGCGACATTACCCGCCGCTCTTCCCTTTGAAGAATAACAGGCAGAAAACTGCCCCGACCGAAACGGCTTGAAGCCGCAGATTTGCTTATGACTCGTAAAAATCAGATTGATATGACCCAGGGACCTTTCCTTAAAAAGATTCTGGTCTTCGCGGTCCCTCTTATGTTCACGGGGCTCTTACAGCTCCTTTACCACTCCGCCGACATCGCCGTTGTGGGCAGATTCGTCGGCAAGGAGGCGCTCGCGGCCGTCGGCTCGACGGGCTCTCTCGTAAACCTCTTCGTCAACCTTTTTATAGGTATGTCGATGGGAAGCGGCGTAATAACCGCGAAACACATAGGCGAAAAAGACGCCGTGAAAACTCACGACTGCGTTCACACAGCCCTGCTCCTCTCGGCTGTGTCGGGCGTTTTTCTGTGCGTCATCGGCTTTTTCGGCAGCACCCAGATGCTTAAACTTATGAAAGTGCCCGCCGATGTCATCGACCTCGCCACTCTCTATCTGCGCCTCTACTTTTTAGGCGCGCCCGCCCTGCTTATCTACAATTTCAGCGCCTCCGTAATAAGAGCGACGGGCGACACGAAAAGCCCTTTCATCATTCTTTCAACGACGGGGCTCGTAAATGTTCTTTTAAACCTCTTTTTCGTGATAGTTCTTCATATGGGCGTCGCGGGCGTGGCGATACCCACGGTCATTTCGCAGACCCTCGCGGCTGTCGCCGCGGTCATCTACCTCTGCCGTCTTGACGGCGACTGCCGCCTGAAATTAAAGGAACTGCGCTTTCACAAAAAGGAACTTCTCGCGATTATGAGAATAGGAATCCCCGCGGGGCTGCAGAATATTCTGTTCTCCGTTTCAAATATAATTATCCAGAGCAATGTCAACTCCTTCGGCTCCGCCGCGATGGCGGGCATAGCCGCGGGCTCCAATTTCGACGGCTACATCTACACCTGCACAAACGCCGTCGCCCAGACCACAATGACCTTCACCTCACAGAATATCGGCGCGAAAAAATACGAAAATGTCGGCAGGGTTTACCGCATCTGCCTGCTCTGCGCCGCGATTATAGCGATTTCAATCGAAATGACAGGCTTCGCCCTGTCGGAACAGATTACGGGAATCTTCACGAAGGATCCCGCCGTCGCCGCGATAGCCGTGCAGAGAATGCGGTTCATTATGCCGTTCTTTATGTTCTGCTCGCTTATGGATGTCGGCGGCTGTCAGTTGCGCGGTATGGGCAGAAGCGTCGAGCCTATGCTCATCTCCCTCCTGCTCGCCTGCGGTCTGAGAATAGTCTGGGTTTTCTTCGTCCTCCCGCTCAACCGCACATTAATCTTCCTCTACTGGTCTTATCCCCTCTCCTGGGGCGTCACCTTCTTAGTCCTTCTCGGCTTCTATTTCTTCGCCCGCAGAAAACTCCCTGACAAAGAGAAGCAAATCAGCTGACTCAATATCGTTTATCCGCCCGCAAACACCACCCCGCAAAACTCAATAATCTTTATCAAAGAAGGTCAGAAGCATGTCATCCGAAACAAAAAGCATTAACTCCGCCCCCCGCGACCGGACTATCATCCGCACGGGAATCATCGGCATCGCCGTAAACGTGCTGCTCGCCGCGTTCAAGGCGGCGGTCGGTCTCGCGACCCGCTCCATAGCCATCACCACCGACGCCGTCAACAACATCTCCGATGCGGCAAGCTCGGTAATCACGATTATCGGCACGAAATACGCGGGCAAACCCGCCGATAAAAAACATCCCTTCGGCCACGGCAGAGCGGAGTATCTCAGCGCCATGGTCATCTCCGTCCTCGTTCTGTACGCGGGCATAACAGCCTTCGTCGAGTCGGTCAAAAAGATTATCCACCCCGTAACCCCCGAGTATTCGACCGCCTCTCTCATAATAGTCGTCGCGGCGATTGTAACGAAAATCCTGCTCGGCTTCTTCGTTAAACGTACGGGCGAAAAGGTCAATTCCGACTCTCTCGTGAACTCGGGCAAGGATGCCCTGCTCGACTCGGTAATCTCCGCCTCAACCCTCGCCGCCGCGATAGTCTTCCTCGTTGCCCGCGTCTCCGTCGAAGCGTGGCTCGGCGCGGTAATCGGCGTTATCATCGTGAAATCGGGCATCGATATGCTGCGCGAAACCCTCTCCAAAATTCTCGGCGAGAGCGCCGACGCCGAACTCGCCAAAAATATAAAAAGCACCGTTCTCTCTTTCCCCGAGATAAGCGGCGCCTATGACCTCGTGCTTCACAACTACGGTCCCGAAACCTATACGGGAAGCGTTCACATCGAAATCCCCGACACTCTGAGCGCCGACGACCTCGACAAACTCATCCGCAGGGTGACGGTTGAGGTCTATGAAAAATATGATGTCATCCTCACGGGCGTGGGTATTTACAGCGTCAACACGAAGAATCCCGCCGCCATAGAAGCGAGGGAGCGCGTGCGCGAAATCGTTATGAACATCCCCAATATACTCGAGCTGCACGGCTTTTATCTCGACGAGAACGAAAAAACCATCCGTTTCGATATCGTCATAAGCTTCGACGCGGGCGACAGAAACGCGGTTTACAAAGAAGTCTGCGAAAAGGTCGGCGCCGAATTCCCCGGCTACACCCTGCAAATAGTAATGGACACCGACTACACCGCGGAATAACACCCCAAACACAAAAGCCGCCCGCGGGCGGCTTTTTTATTCTCCCAGAAATCTCACAATATTGTTATAAAAAATATCACCGAGCTCCGAATCCGTGAACCCCGCGCGAAGAAGCGCCTTTATCTCCGTCTCCGCCCTCCACATCGGGTAATCCGTGCCGAAAATCACGCGCGAGGCGCCGAATTTCTCAACACAGCGGCAAAACTCGCTGTCGGAAAGATACGCCGTTGACGAACAGCAGTCAACATAAAGGTTCTCAAACTCCGAAAGTCTGTCCGCGGCGTCCTTCCACACGCTCCAGCCGCCGAGATGCGCGCCTATGATTTTGAGCGATGGGTAATCCTCAAGCACCTTCGAAGTGCGGTCAGGGTTGGAATAATCCTTCCTTATGTCTCCGAAATGAACCATAACGGGAAAGCCGTCTCTTTCGCACAGGTCAAAGATTCTGCGGCACTCCGCTCCGTCAACCGCGGAGCGCTGAAAATCGGGATGAAGCTTCACACCTTTGAGACCGAGCGAGCGCAGATGCTCATAATCCTCCTCAACGGTCTCGCTTCCCGGGTAAAGCGTGCCGAAGCCCGTGAACCTGTCGGGCAGCTTTTCAACCTCGCCGGCGATAAATTCATTTATCGAACGCACCTGATGTCCGTTTGTTGCGACCGAATGGACGAGGAAGCGGTCAACCCCCGCTTTATCTCCTTTCTCAACAAGGTCGGCGACGGTGCCTCTGCCGTGCGCGAGAACCCCGTAAAACGAGTCGATTCCCTCAACCGCTCTTTCCGCGATTTTTTCGGGATAAATATGGCAGTGCGCGTCGAAAATCCTGAAACCGCCGAACATAAAGGCACCTCCTCCGTCAAATTGATATGTTACAGTATAGCGGGTCCTCCCGCCGTTGTAAATACACCCCGCGCAAATATTATGTTTTACAAAGAAAAAAATATGTATTATAATATTTATGTCAATTTTTAAAAGAGGTGTTCCTATGCAGAGAATAACTAGCTTCAATATCGATCACGACAAGCTGGAGCCGGGAATATATGTCTCCCGCGTTGACGGCGATGTCACAACCTACGATTTACGCACGCGCAAGCCGAACAACGGCGAATATATGGATACAACCACAGCGCACACCGTTGAGCATATGTTCGCGACCTTCGCCCGCAATTCCGAGATGAAGGATGATGTCATTTATTTCGGGCCGATGGGCTGCCGCACCGGCTTTTATCTGCTTATGAGAAACGCGGATAACGAAAAAGTCCTCGCTCTCACGAAAAAGATTCTCGCCGACATTCTCGCTTACGAGGGACCTGTTTTCGGAGCCTCGCAGAAGGAATGCGGCAATTACAGAGACCTCGACCTCGCGAAATGCAAGGCGGAATGTGAAATGTATCTGAAGGTCCTGCAATCCGAACAGAACTTCACCTACCCCGAATAAAAAAAGCGCCCGCGGGCGCTTTTTTTAATGATTAATAATGAATAATGAATAATTGCGGAAGGGCTCCGCCCTTACCCGATTATAAATCCACCGCAATCTCCCCTCTCGCCCAGCCTCCTCCTTTGGGGGCGCGGGTCTCCGGTGGAGACCTCTGCCGAAGGGCGAAGCGGAATGCCGCTGCCGGTGGCAGATGAAG
>CADAER010000025.1 GCA_902787025.1 Oscillospiraceae bacterium
ATGTTCCGTCTGTGCCCATATAGTAAACATCAATGTAATATGAGGCGTTGTCGGGAGTCCATACAGCGTAGAAGGTCTTGCCGTTAATATCGTTCATTGTGCCGAGATCCGAAAGAACGGCGCCGTTCTGTGTAAGTGACCAGCCCTGGAAGGTGTAGCCGGCCCTTGTGGGTGCGGGATTGAGAGGATCAATCGTCGCATCGTAATAAACCATTACTTCAACATCGTCTGTGCTGTTGTTGTATTCGCCGCCTTCAAGCTTGAAGGTTGCTTTGTAGGAGTTGGGAGTGTAGGTTGCGGTGTATGAAAGGTTCTCATCGGGAACTGTAGCCGCAAGTGCGGGAGTCCAATCCTGGAAGGTGTAGCCTTCTTTGTCGGGATCAGCGGGTTTCAGGCTTGCTACGCTTTCGCCGAATACCGTGTTGCTGACGATGGGACCTGTGTCGCCGCCTACATTACCGCCGTCAAGATACCATGTTACGGTATGCTCGTTGGGATTGTAGGTTACTGTTGCTGAGTAGCCGTTTTCATCCATTGTGCCCTGAACAGCCGGGATGTCGGGTGTGTAGCCCGTGACTGTGGGTGATGCAACATCATATGCGGTGTTGTAATCATACATCTGGTTGACTACATCAGCGGGTTTGACATCGTTGTTGCCGTCGCTCATTACATAAGTGATGTTAAGGGCATACTGGTTGGGCGTGTATGTAACGGTTGCTGAGTAGCCGTTTTCATCCATTGTGCCGCTTACCGCCGGGATGTCGGGTGTGTAGCCCGTAACTGTGGGTGAAGCAACATTGTATGCTTCGCCGTAAACAACCATCTGGTTGACTACATCAGCGGGTTTAACATCGTTGTTGCCGTCGCTCATAACATAGGTGATGTTGAGAGCATAGCTGTTTACTTCCCAGGCAGCGTAGTAGATAAGCGGGCTGTCGCCGGGAACGATTGCGTTGTTTTCAACTGTTGTGTCTGTTTCAACAGTGAGGTCGCCGAGGTTCGTTGAACCTGTGGTCTGACCTGCTGTTGTTGCCCATCCCTTGAAGGTGTAGCCTGTGCGTTCGGGATCGGCGGGAAGAACTATTGAATCGTCAAACTCCGAAAGAACCGCTTTCTGTGTTACATTTGCATCGCCGTCGAAATAACCGTTGTCGGCGTCAAATATTACATAGTAGTCGTTCGGGGTGAATATAGCATAGTAGTATGTGCTTGTGTCGGGCATTGTTGCGGGAAGTGTTGCAGCTACATCACTGCCCTGAGATGCTGCCCAGCCGACAAAGCTGTAGCCTGTCTTGTAGGGATCCGCGGGAACTTCAAAGGGATCGCCTTCTACGTTGTCGATGGTTTCATAAGCGCTGCCGTCTTCAAGGTAGAAATACTCTTTGAGGTCGGGATCAAGTTCCCATGTGGCGGTATAGTCTCTGTCCGCGGGAGTGTCAAGAACGCCCGTGCCGATGATACTCGGAGTCCAGCCGGAGAATACATAGCCGTCTTTTACGGGATCTGCGGGCGCTGTGATTGTGCCGCCTAACGCCACCTGGGAGGTAACATCGCTTGTGTCGCCGCCGATATTACCGCCTGCAAGGTCGAAGGTTACGGTGTAGGTTATATCATCGAGATAACCGTAAATTGTCATATTGCTTGTTGTGTTGAAAGTTGCTCCGTCCGCAAGCGGTGTATCGCATGCAGAATCGGTAAACCATGCATAGAGGGTCTTGCCGCCGGGAGCGGTGTAACGGACATCGGTCTGGATTACCGAGCCGTATGCTGTGCTGCGGCTGAATGTGTATACAACACTGTTGCTGCCCTTCGCACTATATATAATGTAATTAACTATATAGGAGTTTGCTTCGTAAATTGCATTATAGGTTGTGTCATTGTCGGGGAATACCGAGGGAGCGGCGGGAACGAAATTGCCCTCGCCTGCTACATTTGAGTAGCCTGTGTATGTGGGCGCCGTGGGAACGGTTGCGTTGAAGGGATCGCCCGCATAGCCGTTGAATGAGCCGAGGCTCGAATTTGCTTTTGTATCATAGAAATCCACGGTAACAGCCTTTGCCCAGATCATATAATAGGCAACGCTTTCATTACCATAGACCATACCGTCAAAGTTCTGGAGAAGGTTTGCGGACTGCGGTGAAGCAGCTGCGTCTGTTGACCAGCCTCTGAACTGATAACCCGAACGGGCGGGAACCGCGGGAACAATGCTGTTTCCGTTGAGGTCAAGACCTACGGGATAGCCGGGAGTCGCTGTCGCGTCAACAACATCGGCGGGAGCGCCGTCATAGTTGTAGCTGAATGTAGCGCCTACCTGGTCAATCCAGAAAGCGGTGAGGTCGAGGTCTTCATCCTCGGAATATTCCGTGGGACCTGCGGGGCCGTAGATGCAGTCTTCGGCAGTTGCGTTGCTGACTGATGAATCATACCAGCCTGCAAGAGTTTTGCCTGTGTAGGCAAGCGCGGGACGGGAGAATGCTTCGCCCGTTGTGCCGTAGAAGGTTCTTGCAACTGTTGTATTCTCATCCTGCCATTCGCCGCCGGCGGGGTTGAGTGTGATGCTGCTGTCGGTAGTAACCGAAGTTGAGCAGTCAACCGTGCCGTTATACCAGAGATACATGTCATAGATGATTGAGGAGTCATCGCCTGCGTCGCCCTTGGGAACATTGAAGAAACCGTAGGGGTTCGAGGTCTTCTGAACGGTGGATTCGAGAACTTCGAAAACGCCGTCGCCGCTTGCGTTGGAAAGAACGCTGAGGTCAAACTCAAAGAGCCAGTCACTGCCGTCATACTGATAGTTTGTGAACGGACCTTCAAGTGAAACTACAAAGTAGTTGTGAGTTGAAAGATAGTCGGATGTAAGGCAGCCGTCGCTGATTAAATTGTTGATAATGCCGCTTGCCGACTTTGTGAAATATGAACCGGAGAAGGCATTGTCATTAACGACAAGAGCCTGCGCTCCGTTCTGGTAGGAGTCGCTGAAGAAGGTGTTGTCATAGAAGAAAATGAGATCTGAAAGGTTTGAGTAGTAGTCTGTATCAATTGAGACTCTGACTTTAACCGATTCACCTGCCGTGACTTTGTCACAGGCAACCCATTCTGTGCCGTCGTTTTTGTAAATCTGAGCTGTAACTGCAAGTGTCGAACCGCCGGTTGTGGGATCAAACGCATTTGCAAGAACTGACACAGAACTGAAAATCATCATAAACGCCAGCACCAATGCAATGACTTTTTTCGATTTAGCCATTATGCTTAATTCCTCCTTGTATATTTTTGGAATTTGCCTGCCCGGTTTAACCGGGCTTTGTTTTTACTGACCCGTGCAGCGGGCGGCTGCCCGCCGCACGGTGATGATAGTTCAGTGTCAGACAGCTGTAACTGTGCCTGTTACCTGGTCAACTTCCGCCATACCCATTGAGATGTTTCTGATGGCGGTGGTGTCGGTGGAATTGAATATGCCGTCACCGTTGAGGTCTGCCGCAACAAGAATCGGTGCGGGAGTGGTCTCGGGGTCGATCGGGTCATCGTTGTCGTCGATGCTCCAGAGCTTGCCGACCGCCTTGTTGGGAGTGAACGAAGCTTCCATTCTTGCAACCTGAACGTCGCTGCCGTTTACTTTGCCGTCGCCGTTGAGATCGCCGTATATAACAATGTAATAGGTTTCAATTACTTCATTTGTTACATTGTCGACGAGTTCAACCTTTGTGCCGGTGCCGCACGCGTCGATTCCCGCGTATGCCGCAACGGGAGTGATTACGAGGTGGCCGTTGCCGACTACTTCCGCGTATTCACTTGCGAACTGCGATGTTGTGATGTTTGTGTCAAGACCGTAGATATAACCGGTGAATTCATCTGTGGGATCATCAACCTTGTCAATAACCGTGGTCTTGGTGGATACAACTTCAATTGCTACGGGGATTCTGTTGTAGATTGCGATTACCGCAACATTGTATGCGGGAACTGTCGCAGACGCTTCAATCTGTGCGCCTGTATCGGCGTTGAACCATACCCATTCGTTCTCGAAGCTGTAGTCTGCGATTTCGGGAGCGGTTGCGGGAACGGTGATTGCTGTGCCGAAGGGTGCTGTTGAGGTTGCCGCCGTGATTTCATCATAAGCGGTCGAGAGCTGTGCGTAAACAGCTGTTGTCTTTTCGCTGTTTGCATCAAGGATGCTGTCAGCCGATGCCGCCTTCGGTGCATAGAATGTTACTGTGTAGGGATTGGGTGTATATGTAACTGTTACGGTCTTGCCGTTTACATCATCCATTGTGCCGGTTACGGTCGCAACATCAGGTGTGTAACCTGCAACTTCGGGTGAACCTACGCTGTAAGCGGTGTTGTAAACTACCTGGCTTACATTTGCCGCAGGTTTAACAGCATCGTTGCCGTCGCTCATTACATAGTTGACTGTAAGGGTGTAGCTGTTGGGTGTGTATGTAACTGTTACGGTCTTGCCGTTTACATCATCCATTGTGCCGGTTACGGTCGCAACATCGGGTGTGTAACCTGCAACTGTGGGTGAAGCTACGCTGTAGGTGGTGTTGTAAACTACCTGGCTTACATTTGCCGCGGGTTTAACAGCATCGTTGCCGTCGCTCATTACATAGTTGACTGTAAGAGTATAGCTGTTGGGTGTGTATGTAACTGTTACATTCTTGCCGTTTACATCATCCATTGTGCCGGTTACGGTCGCGGTGTCGGGTGTGTAGCCTGCAACTTCGGGTGAAGCAACGGTGTATGTCGCGTTGTATGCTACCTGCTGTGAAACAGCGGGAGGAGCGGTTACTTTGCCGTCGCTTACAACATAAGTGATGTTAAGAGCATAAGGGTTGGGTGAATATGTAACGGTGATTGTCTTGCCGCCTACAACATCCATATTGCCGGATACGGTTGCAACATCGGGTGTGTAGCCTGCAACTGCGGGTGAGCCTACGCTGTAGGATGCGCCGTATGCGACATCTTCGGTATGAGCCGCGGGAGCGGTTGTGCCGTCACTCATTACATAGTTGATTGTAAGAGTATAGGGGTTGGCTGTGTAGGTCGCGGTGTATGAAAGGTTCTCATCGGGAACTGTCGCCGCAAGAGCGGGAGTCCATGCCGCGAAGGTGTAACCGTCTTTGACAGGTGTGCCGGGAGCGGATACGTTCGCGCCGAAGACTGTGTTCTGGATGATGGGACCTGCGTCGTTGCCGATCTTACCGCCGTCAAGGTTCCAGGTTACGGTGTGCGGGTTGGGATCGTATGTAACCGTAACTGTTACATCCGAGCTGCCCATTGTGCCGGTTACCGTTGCGGTGTCGGGTGTATAGCCTGTTACCGCGGGTGACGCTACGCTGTAAGCAGCGCCGACATTGACGGATTCGGTATGCTGAGCGGGAGCTGTTGAGCCGTCGCTCATTACATAGTTGATTGTAAGGGTGTTGCTCAGCTGAATCCAGTTGATTCTGACTCGGAGGGTGGGGGTGACAACGGGCATTGTCGCGGGAAGTTCACTGTAGCCTGAGGTCTGAACAATAAATTCATAAGTATAACCGTCTCTGTGAGGAACCGCGGGAACAATCGTCTCGCCGTAGGTGTAAGTATCAACACGCTGCTGAGCGGTAAGATTTGTCTGGTTTGCTGCGGGATCCGTGAATGTGCAGCCTTGAAGATTTGTGTATGTGATTGTGAAGGTGTTGGGAGTCCATACCGCGTAGATTGCTACGCCGTCAACACTGTCCATAACGCCGAGATCAGCATCGGGTGTTGTTGCGCTGCTGCTGCGTGACCAGCCTGCGAATGTGTATCTGCCCTGGCTGTCGGTGGGAGCGTTGATGTTTGCATCTGTGATTGCCGCGTTATATGCAATCGAATCTGTTCCCGCTGTTTCGGTGGGATCGTCAAGGTTGACATAGAATGTTGCGGTGTAGTTGTTGGGAGTGTAGGTTACGGTGACGGTTTCGCCGTCAGCATCCATTGTGCCTGTTACGGTCGCAACATCAGGTGTGTAACCTGTAACTGCGGGTGACGCAACGCTGTAAGCCGCATCATAGTAAACCTGCTCGGTATGAGCCTGAGGAGCCGTTGAGTTGTCGCTCATTACATAGTTGACTGTAAGGGTGTTCTGAGCGCGCTTGATGTAAGCCTTGAGGATTACGGTTGTGCCTACCGTGTTCTCATCGAGATGAGCGGTAAGAACATTGGCTGCGTTCGAGTCAAATTCGGACATGCCTGCAACTACATAGGATGAATAGTCGAGAGTTACATCGCCCGTGCCGCTGAGTTCGTTCGTGAACGACGGGCTGCTCGGATATGTTCCGTCAGTGCCCATTATATAAATGTATTCATAATAAGGCTGGCTTGTGAGCTGCCATACCGCATAGTAGGTTGTGCCGGTTGTTGAGGACTGGTCGCCGAGCTCATCGGGTGTTGTCGCGTTCTGGTTTGTGCTCCAGCCGAGGAACTCATAAGAGGTTTTGCTGGGTGAGTTCGGTGTGATTATCGCAGAGCCGAATATCGAGTCAACTGTTGTTGTTGTGCTCTGGTCGGAGAACGCACCGCTGTTTGCATTGAAGGTGTTGGTAACGGTAATGCCCTGCCATACAGCGTAGTATGTTCTGTTGGCGGTCGCCATACCGATGTTACCTGCCGTGTTGGCTGTTGATGATAAGTTCCAGCCGAGGAATGTGTAACCTGTTCTTGTGGGAGTTACGGGCGGAATTACGGGCTGAGTTGCAACCGATTCATCCGCGAAGGAGGTCTGATACTCTCTGTAAAGAACATAGGTGCTTGAATCTGTGTAAGCGTAGCCTACGCCGTAAGCGTCTCTGTCTTCCGCCTGTGCGTAGCCGCTGAACGTGCCGCCGTTGGCATTGAATGTGCCGGCGTAGAGCGCGCCGCGGTAAGCCGCGAGAATAAGACCCGAACCGTCAGCGTTGATTGTGCAGGTAAGTCTGTTGCTCTCGTTGGTAGCGTCAAATACATATCTGCCGTTCTGAACAGTGGGAAGGTCGGAATAGCTGAAGTAAACATCCGATGCCGTGTTGGTGTAAGCGCTTGCGTCTTCAACGAAGTGCGCTGTAGCTCCTGTTGTGCCGACGAATGTGCCGCCCTGTGTGTCGTTGGTAACGATGTTGCCGTTTGCGTTGTTGACATACATTACACGGACTGTGAACGGCGTGTCATCCGCGGGACCCCAGATTGCGTAGTAGGTGATGGGTTCATCGCTCATTGCCTGCGGGAAGGTTACCGCTGCGCCGCCTGCTGTGAGTGACCAGCCAGTTACTACATAACCCTGTTTTGTGGGAAGGGTTGCGGGACCTGAATACTGAACTTCGTAGCCGTATTCTTCAACGAGTGTTGTTTCATTGCCGAACGCGCCGCCGTTTGCATCCCAGGTTACGGGATAGTCAACGGGAGTCCACTGTGCGGCATATTCTTTATTGTTCTGAGCCTGAGAGCCGTAGTAGCCGGATACCCAGGTGTCTGTTGAATCGTTCTGATTTACCCATGCGGTAAGTTCATAACCTCTTCTGGTGGGTTCAGCATAGCCTTCAATCGCTTCGCCGACATCGCCTGTGTAGGTCCTTGTGCCCTGAGGAGCTTCAGGCCAGGTGCCGCCGTTGGGGTTAGCGTGGATTGTGCTCTGAGGAGCGGGCTGAGTTGCAAGAGTAACTGTATCCTCAGCAAGCTGAAGAAGAGGAGTTACGTGGTTGTTGAAGCTGTTCCAGACGTTTGCGGAAGCAGATTCAAGCCAGCCGTAGAACATTGTTCCGCTGTTGTTGTCGGGATCTCTGGTCCAGGCGTTATCCATATAGATCTTACCTGTGGAGCCGGGAGTCGCCGTTGATTTGACTTTAAGTTTGAACTGAACCATCCATGTGCCGTCGTTCATCGCGCCGCCGGTTGAAACACCGCCGAGAACGTCGGGATCGATGGAAATCTGAATCCAGTTGTAGCCGCTCGGGCACTCATCGCGGGCGGGGCTTGCAGTGTAGCCTGAATAGTCCGTTCCGTTGGTGCCTGAAATTGCGCTGATATAGCCATTGTCCGAATTGACGGTGAAGGCGTTCTTGCCGGAGCCTACAAGTTCGAACATGGTGTTGTCATACATATATACAAATAATGTTGACGCGGTGTAGAAGTTGGTGGTCGACTTCATCTGAACGGTGATGGTGTCGCCGGGGTTGATGGGAGTGTCCGCAACGGGAACAAGCTCGCCATACATTTCTTTGTAAGCGTCAAGTTCGATGAATGCCGCTGTGGTTGTTCTTACCCAGACTGCGCTGAGAGCTACCGTTGAGCTCGCGGAAGCCGGGAAGTTATCGGTTGAGGGGCTTACAAGGGTAATAGCACCGCTCGATACGGCGTTGTTGTAAGCAGCCATATCGTTGATGATTCTCGGTGTGTTACCGATATACCAGCCGCCGAAGACATAACCGAATTTAACCGGGTTTGCGGGAAGAGGAAGACCGGCTGAAGTGTATGCGTCTCTGATGGGAGCGCCTGTGAGACCGGTGATGCTGTCGGGGTTAAGGGTTGTGTCAACGGGTGTGTTGGTTGTTGCGTTCGGGTTGTAACCGATATTATATGTAAGAGTTACGGGGTTGGGAGTCCATTTAGCGTAGAGGATGCCGCCGCCGACAAGTGATGCGGGAAGGCTGTTAGCGCCTGCCTGAAGAGGTGTGCCGGTGAGACCCTCGTTGAGATACCAACCGCCGAATGTGTAACCTGTTCTGATGGGAGTGGGAAGGGTTACGGAGTCGCCCGCGTGGAGACCTGCAACGCTTACGGGGTCAACAGGCTCACCGCCGTTTGAACGGAAGACTATCTTGTTGTTATAGCTTTCGAACTGAGCGTAAACTGTAACATTCTCACTGTCGTAGGGGCTTGTTGTCGTAGCGCCTACTTCGGAATACCATACCTGCTCACCCCAGTTGAACGTCGTGATATATGACGGGTCGGCATACCAGCCGAGGAACGCATAACCTGCAACTACCGGATCCGCGGGCTGAGCAACAACATCGCCGGGATAATAAAGAGTCGAGGGCATTGTTGCGCCTGCCGCGCTCAGGTCATAGTTGATGACCGTGGGGTTCGGAGTCCACTTTGCGTAAAGGGTGAAGGGATGGGTGTCAACCGTTACCGAGTTGAGAAGGTTTGAATACTGGCCTGTTGTCGCGTTGTAGTTTTTATACCAGCCTTCAATGTGGTAATGGTTGTATGTGAAGCTGGGAGCCGCAGTAAGAGGAACGAATGTTGATGTATATTCGAAGCTCTTGGTCTTGGGGTCGCCCGCGTCAACTACTACCGGGTCGAAGGTGTACTCTTCCTGAGCCAGCGTGTAGAAGAAGATTACATAATCCTGATCGACAACTGTTATGGTCTGGGTTGCCGACGACTGAAGTGTGTAACCGTCGATAGCGGGAGCTGTGAATGTAATCTGGCTGCCGATATCTTTCGAGGGGCTGGTAAGAGAAGCTGTTGTGCCGCCTGCCGCAACATAAAGGTCGGTATTCCAGTCATTGTATGAAGAAATTGTTGTACCCTGGAGTATGCAGTGAGCGTAAACCTTGCCGGTAAGACGGGTAAGGTTGTTGTATTTGGTCTGAAGGGTTGACTTTGCATTATCGATTGTTGTCTGGTTGGTTGCTTTGCCGTCATAGAGAACTTTAAGAGCGGTCTTATAAGCGTCAAAGAACTCGTTATATGTTGCCGATGTGAAAGCAGTGGGCTGCGGGTTGGCGCCGTTTGTCGCCGTGAAGCCGCCGGTCGCAACACCGCTCTGAATGGTTGTAACAAGGTTGCGAAGAGAGCCTTTATCAACCATATACACATAGAAGCCCATTGATGTATTGGACTTACATTCCTGAGAACCTTTGTTACCCTGAATCTGCGGACACCAGGAGAATGTGTATTTATTGCTGCCGGTCGAGTTACCGAGGCTTGAAAGGTTACCGCCGAAATTCTTGACCATATAGTTGGCAAGCGCTGTGCCGGAAATCTTATAGCTGGTGCCGAACTGAGGCTGTGTTACATAGGGGCTGCAGTTTGCGCCCGAAGAGCCTTCAGTGTCGTCTCCGCCGAGGGCGTAGTTGATGGCGCCGAGGTATGAGTAGTTAACCCAGAGGGTGTCTGCGTAAGCGTCGGATGAATCATAGCCGGTGCAGACAAGTTCGTAACGGAAGTTTACGCCGCCCGATCCCATGGATGTGAACTTGGAACGGTCAACATAAAGTGTGCCGCGGACACGGTTGTTGTCGTAAACATAGCCCAGATTGTGAACGGTCTTGGCGTTTGTGTATTTACCTGCTTTGAAGCAGTTCTGGGTTGTGTTGTCACCCGTTACGTGGAAATACTGAAGGTTGGCGCCCTGTGAATCGTAATCGAGTTCGGCCGCGTTGAAGTTGAAGGTGTTGTGAGAATCTGCTGTTCCGCCGAAACCGCCGTAAGTGGAACTCTTGTCAACTTCAGCATAGAGACCTACGCCGAGAACACGGAGCGCAGCCTCAAAGCGACACACTGTATCGCCGCCGGTGCTGTTCTTGGATTTACCTCTGTAAAGGTCAACACCTACACCGCCCTGAACCTTCTGAACGTTGACCGCGCCGTAGGTTACATAGTGCGCGCCGTTTACGTCGTACTCGAAGGTGATGAGCAGCGTGTCACCTGCTGTTGCCGTAGCGGACTGACCGTCATAAGGAATGGTCCACTCATAGATGTTGTTGGCAACGCCGTTGAAAGCAGGTGTGATTGAAACCGCCTGGCTGTTCATTGATGAGAATGAGATAGTGGGTGTGGAATCGGCAGTTTCGCCGAGTTCAAGGTAAACCTTGGGGATTACGACATTTTCGCCTGCGTATGCAACCGCGGCGTTGTTCGCAACCTCAGGTGAACCTGACGGTGTTGCCGCAACGATCTTGTTACCGCTTAACGGTGAGTATCGCTGACTCGCAACACGGATGACCTCTGTTGAGTAGGTCACCACGGCCGAGACGCCGGCAGTTGAAGTGTCGGGTCCGGACCACATTCCGCTGGTCCATGCACTTGCATTTGTTGAAAGAATGGTCGGGCATACCGAAAGGACCATTATCAGTGCAAGCGCAAGACTGATGAGCTTCTTCATTTTTTTCAAAATGAATCCCTCCGTTCAAAAATTTTCGTGAGATAGTTTTGGGCACTATTACACATTGTCAATTATACACGGCAAATGGCTATATGTCAATAAAATATCTTTAAAATTTTTATATATTATATATAGAAAATTCATATTTGGAGTTTAGTGCAGTCATAATAAACAATTGCAATGTTGAATATTTGTTGAAAGCGCCGAATTGACAAAAATCACACCGGTCGGGGTCCTTCCCGTCAGGCTGCTCCGAACCGGTCCGAAAATCCTGTTTCAGGAGTGGGAATTTTACGCGAAAATGTGTAAATTTTTTCCATTTTTTGGTAATAATTTACCCGCTGAAAATGGCGTTTATTTTTCTTATATGGAATTATTTTAGGGAATAATAACACCGTTTCGGGACGCTTTTGCGGGCTGTAAAAAATCGGGTATGCCGAATTTTGCCTCTCAATGCGCCGTAACGGCATTAATTGTGTGTAAACGGATTTTTATTGATTTTCGGGTAAATTTGCTTTTAAGGGCCTCTGAGGGCTTGTAAAGGCAATTGTTTTACATCTGAAAAACTGCAATTTTGATGATTACTGCTTGCGCCCGTTTCGTTTTTCCCTCTCCCCTGCCCGTTTTATAGTCGGTTATTCGCGTTTTTAAGGCTTTTTCTTCGTGCGGAAAGACGGCAATGCAGAGCGCGGAAAAAGGGAAAAGCCGCAGGGTTTTACCCCTGCGGCTGTGGTTGCGATATTACACTTTACTCTCAGTTCCGGGCTCAGGCCTGAGCTTCTGCGAGTTCAGCGTTGTTTTTGTAGATGGTGGTTGTAACTGTTGCGCTGCTGCAGTCAACCCAGGAGTTGCCGCGGCTTTCAACTGTTACGGTGTATTGGCCTTCTGCGGTGAATCTGTAGCCGATTTCCCATGTTGCCGTGCCGTCGCCGTTATCCGTGAAGGTAACGTTGTTGGAGGTTCTGGTGTAAACAGCCTGCTTCGTGCCGACAGTAAGACGGATCTTGGAAACATCACTGGTGGTTGTGATTGTGATGGTTGTGTAGGAGAGTTTCTTACCGAGAGCTGCGGTTACTTCAAGGATTGAGTAGGGTTCAACTTCCTCGCCGTCAACTGTGTGAACTTCACCCGATGTGTCATATCTGGTAACATTGACGCTTACTGAGTCAACGCCGCTGTCAACGAATGTCGAGGAAGCTTCATCATAGAAGTATGCGGTGTAGGTGTTGAGCTCGCTGAGCTTCGGATTATCCATGTCAAGGACATAGGAAATCGGGAAGGAAACGGTCCATGTAGCTGTGCCGTCGCCGTTGTCAACCCAGCCGTTGCCTACGGAAGCCTTTGTGAAGCCGATGGTGCTCGAAACATCTGTGCCGTTATCAACTACATCAGCAAGTCTGATCATGTTGATGTCACTGGTTGTAATGATGGTGAATGTTGCAGAATCGCCGCGCTTGATTTCATTCTTGTCAACTGCAAGTGAGATAATAGCGCTGGTGGTTGCCTGTGTCGCATATTCAACCGTGAAGTCGAAGCCGTTTTCGAGCTGTTCCCAAGAGTTCTCGTCATAGGAAACCTTCGCACGGGCTTTGTAGCCGCCTTCGGGGATTGTTGCGCGGATGGTCCAGACTTCTGTGCCGTTGTCGCCTGCAACGATTGAAACGAGACCGGTGAGATCACCGTCTTCGGGAATCGTGGCGTTGTAGCGGCTGTAATCCCAACCTATTGAATAGTTGTCGTCATAGTAAATCTGGATTCTTGTGGGTGTGCCTTCAACTGTGATTGCCCAGTTTCTGACGCCGCACTCATAGTAAGGTTCGCTGCCGAGACGGACAACGCCTTTAACTGTGCAGTAGCTTGTATCCTGAGTCCACTGTGCTGTGTAAACAACATTGCCTGCGCCGATGGTGTCGTCAACCTCGGGTGACCAGCCTGCGAATACATAGCCGCTTCTTGTGGGATCTGCGGGAACGGGAATTGATTCACCGTAAACAACATCGTAAACAACATCAGCTGTGTCTTCGTTGATGTTACCGCCGTTAAGCGCGAATGTTGCGGTGTAGGTGTTGATTGCGAACTTGGCTGTGTAAGCAGCGCCGTTTTCATCCATCGCGGGGATAGGATCAACTATTGTTTCGGAAGCGTCGCCTGTTACGAACCAGCCTAAGAAGTTGTAGCCTTCTTTTGCCGCTGCGGGAGCTACGGGAACAGAGCCATAGCTGACCATATCGGTTGTATCATTGCCGTCAACAGTCCATGTTACCTGATACTTGTTGATTGAGAATACAGCCGTTGTGTTAACATTGTTTGCGGGCATTGTTGCGGGAAGTGAGGGAGTCCAGTAGCTGAATGTGTAGCCGGTCTTCTGAGGATCGGAAATTACAACATCTGCGCCGTATTCGAACTCATATTCTACTGTTGAGCCGTCAATCGAAGCAATTACTTTATAAGTATTGATTTCGAACTGTGCGGTAACAGTATAGTCATTTGCGGGCATTGTTGCGGGCCATTCGGGATCCCATCCGGTGAAGGTGTAACCTGTCTTGGAGGGATTCGCGATGGTGTTAACGCGCTCGCCGTATTCATATTCAACGGATGTGGAAACACCGTCAATTACATATGTGAAGGTGAAGGATGCAAGACCGAAGGATGCAACAAATGTCATATCCTGTGCGGGCATTGTTGCGGGAACTTCTGTCGCTACGCCGTCAACTTTCCAGCAGGAGAATTCGTTACCTTCCATTGTGGGATCGTCGGGAGCTGTAACAGCAGTGCCGTAATCCTGAGTGATTGTAGCGTAAGTTTCACCGTTAACGATGAAGGTAAGTGTATACTGGTTGATTGTGAACTTCGCTGTGTAAGCAGCGCCTGCGGTGCCTACTGCCGGGAACGAGGTAACAAGAGTCTCGGAAGCGTCGCCTGTTACGAACCAGCCTTCGAAGTTGTAGCCTTCTTTTGCCGCTGCGGGAGCTGTGGGAACAGTGCCGAACTGAACATCATCAACTGTGGTTTCACCGTCGATGGTCCATACTACCGGGTAAGTGTTAACACTAAACTGTGCGGTGTAGGTTGAATCAGCCGCGGGCATTGTTGCGGGAACTTCGGGATCCCAGCCTGTGAAGTCATAGCCTTCTTTTGCCGCTGCGGGAGCGGAAATTGCCGCGCCGTAGTAAACCTGAGATGTGCTGTTCTGACCGTCAATCGAGAAGGTAAGAGCATACTGGTTACGGCCTACATAAACCGTAAGAGCTGTGGAGCCGTCTGCCGCGATTGTGCCTGTAGCGTTGTAGCCTGCGTGAGCTTCGTCATAGTAGAAGCCTGCTTCAAGCGCAGCGCTTGCAGCGTCAACGGGAGCACCTGTAACGCCGGTCTTGTTGGATGTTACGCCTGCATCATAAGCGCCGTCCGTGCCCATTGTGTAAACGGTTACGGTGTAAGGTGTGTCGCCTGATGCTTCCCAAAGAGCTGTGTAGGAAAGCTCTGTGTCGGGAACGGTCTGTGCAAGTGCGGGAGTCCAGCCGTTGAATGTGAAGCCGTCTTTGACGGGTGTGCCGGGAGCCTGAACGGCATCGCCGAATTTAACCTGCTGAACGATGGGACCTGCGTCGCCACCGATGTTACCGCCGTCAAGATTCCATGTTATGGTATGATCATTTGCGGTGTAGGTAACAGTGATTGTCGGAACGGGATCAACCTGAGTGTCAACAGTGTAGTTGCCGCTTACAACGGGGATATCTGCTGTGTAGCCGAGGATTGAGGGCGAGGTTACGCTGTAGGAAGCGCCGAATATGTCGCCGATCTGAACTGAAGGAGCAGCCTGTCCGCCTGTTGCGTAAACATAATCAATGTTGATCAAGCAGTCATCCGGACCGTAGAATACAGTGTATTCCTTGCCGCCTACCTGATCCATTACAACCTGAACCGAAGCAGCGGGTGCTATCGAGGTTGAATAACCATACTGTGTGGGAGGAGTTACGGTGTAGGAAGCGTTGTAAAGAACGTTTACTGTATCATCGGGGAATACGCTGTTGGTTGTATTTACATAGTAGTAGTGAATTGTAAGAGGATAGCTTACGGGGTTAAGTGTTACAACTACGGTAACAGCCTGTGCGGGCATTGTGCCGGTGATGTTTGTGACATTGGCTGTGTAGCCTGCGGGAACTGTTGCGGGATAGCTGTAGTTTGTGCCGTAAGGAACGCTGTAGGTTTCATCCGCGGGAGCGACTGAACCGTCAGATGTCTCATAAGTAACGGTAAGAGTATACTCGATGGGAGTGAATACTACATGGTATGTCGCGTCGCCTTCGATTGTCGCGGGCATCGGATTGTTGTTTTCGTCAACCCAGGACAGTGTGTAACCGGTGGGAACAGATACCTGAGGAGCGCTGATCGCTGTGCCGGCTGAACCGGTCTGTGTATCGATAAAGTTGCCGTTCTCATCGTTGAATGTTACCGTGAAGGAAGCATCAGCGAATTTTGCGCCGACCTGAATATACTCTGCGTTGGGAATGATTGTAATCTGCTCGTCTGTCAGCTGGAAATATTCATCAAGAACGAACCAGCCGATGAACTGCTGACCTGCTACGGGAGCGGTCGGAGTGGGAGCGACTGTGCTGATGTCTGTGCCGACAGGAACTTCAAAGCCGTCGATGTAGGTGGTGCCGTCCATCTCGTAGAAGTCAACGAATACCATGGCGGTCTGCCACTTCGCATAGAAGTTCTTGCCGTCGATGGGCATTGTGCCGAGATTGTTGATTGTTGAGCCGCCGGGAGTAAGTGACCAGCCGAGGAATGTTGCGCCTTCCTTGGTGGGTGCGGGTGAAAGCGCCTGGATGTTGGCTCCATACTGGGCCGTAGTTGTGCCGAGAACGGTTGTTCCGTCATCGTCATAGAATGTTGCTGTGTAGGTGTTTGCCGTGTAGGTAACGGTTGTGGTAACATCCGCAGTGATGGTGCCGCTTACTGTTGCGACATCGGGTGTGTAACCCGCAACTGAGGGTGAAGCAACCGAATAAGTCTCGTTGTATGCGTATGTGCTTGTGTGTGTAGGTGCGGCTGTTCCGCCACCTGCGAAGTTGTAGTTGATTGTAAGGGTGTATGATGCTGCCGTGTAGCTTGCGTAAACAGCTGTGTCGCCCGAAATTGTAAGCGGGAATGAAACAGCGTTGCCCTGTGCGTCAACCCAGCCTGCGAAGGTCTGGCCTGCGGGAGGAGTAACGGCGGGAGCGTCTGCAAGAGCTACTGTTGCGCCTGCGGCAAGGTCGTCGATGGTGTCGATAACCGTTGTCTGGTCGGCATCATAGAAGGTTACTGTATAGGTGTCGCCCTGTGTGGGAGGATCGCCGATGCAAAGGGTAACGCCGAAGTCCTGATAATCGAAATTGGGAACTTCGTGGGAGTTGATGGCCTTTGTTCCGTTTGAGCTGACCGCGAGGGTGCCTGTTTTCTTGGCTGCCTGAGCTTTGGTCATACCGGCTACCGGAACCTTGAACATACCTTTGTTCGGATCCTGGGTTGCGGGAAGGAAGATTGAGCCGATTTCACCGTTTTGGAGAGGAGTATGGTCCGCATCCGGATGTTCGGTTCTGACTCTATACATAATAGCGAGTGACCAGAGGTCATCCTCGTTCTGATAGAAAATGGTGGAACCTGTTCTGCCGCCGACATAAACATTTACGCCGATGGTGTCGAGTTCATCCGCGGTCCAGCCGGATTTGGTGATGTTTGTTGAGTTGTTTGCTGTTACCGCCGGTGTTTTGGGAGCGAAGGTAAGACCGATGGAAGAGTTGGCAACATCAGCCTGAAGAGGGTTCATAATACAGCCGTAGGTTTCAAGGTTGGTGTTGGATGAATTAAGGGGTTTGATTGTAAGGTCGGTCAGACCGGTTGTGAACTTGATGAGCAGGACGATATAGTCGCCGGGCTGAACATAACCGTCGGTTTCAACCATATGATTCTGGAAATCATAATTGGGAGTGTAGCCGCCGGATGTGTCAATCTCATAAGCCCAACCGGAAAGATAAGAATATCCGTCGGGATACATTGCCGCAAGCTGACTCTTCGTAAGAGGAGCTGTTCTCGGTTGACCGTTGAGAAGACCGCGGTGCTGGCCGGGTTCTCTTGTGATACCGTCAAGGTTGGTGATGGTCGGCGCTGTTGCCGATGCGGCAATTGAGAAAACGCCGCCGAGACATGAAAGCGAGGTCATAAGCATTGCGAATACGAGCACAAAGCTCATAAAGCGCTTGGTTGAACGCATATTTAATGCCTCCTCCTTTTTTTGAAATAGATTGTTTAAATTATAAAAACACATTTGCTGTGATTTTTAACCTAACGGAACTTTTCATTCTGCCGTCCGGGGCGGGTTGCGCCCCGGAACAGCTGTGAATATTAATAATGTTACGGAATTAAAAAATCTTTACAGATTATAATGCTACATAGGGACCTTCTTCGCCTTCGCCCCAGTGATTGTCATAATCCTGGTTGATGGTGTATGTGCCGGAAGCAACCGCTTTAATAACAAGTGTGTCGATGGAGGTCGGCTCACCGTCACCGTCAACGTCGCCGGCGCAGGCCATTGCGAAGTGATCTACTTCGCCGTCCCAGAAGTATTCTTCATAATTTGCACGGTAGCTCATAGTGTCGAACGCGTCGATCGCGCCGTCACCGTTAAAGTCGCCGTAAAGGACGAAATAGTAGGTGGCAATTACATCTTCTCCTTCTTCATCAAGGGAGATGGTGATGTAGGAGGCCGTTGAGTAAGCGTCCATTTCGTTGGGTTCCCATACAGCGTAGCAGTTTTCAATGTTCGCGAATACATGTGCGGGATCACCGTCATAGTATTCAACACCTATACCTGCGACGAAGCTGACATCGGGATTCTCTAAATAAGTCTCGTTATATGTATCATCAATATAGGGAACGAAGGATGCGCAGAAGTCGTCACGGTAGAAGATTTCCGCATCAATGATTGCCTGATATGCATCGGGATCGTCATCATAGCTGAAGAAATCGAATACGGGATCGCCGCTCGCCGCAAATACAAGACCATTCTTTGCATTTGTAAGGGTTAACGCAGTGCTTGCAACTGTGTCACGGTTTGCGGTGCTGTCGCCAAGGTCGGCTTTACGGACATCAATAGCTTCAACAATCGCGTTTGCGAACGCTTCTGAGCTTTCCGCTGTGTAGCCTGCCGCTACAAGAGCCTCTTTGATTTCGGCTGCATCGCTGAGTTTGTTATCAAGTGTGTTGATAACGCTCGCTACAGCGCCGGAAATACTATCGGGATTTACGCCGCCGAGGTCAAAGTTTTCATTTTTGAGAACGCCGAGAGCGGTGATGATAGCAACGTCAAGGGCGGTGTAGTCAACGCCGGAGCAGAGTCTCTTGTATGCTCTTACATACTGACCGAGAGCTTCCGTTACCTGTTCGGGCTTCGGAGCGGGATCGTTGAGTGTATACTGTGCGAAGCCTTTTGCAAGGGTGTATTCTTCCCAGGTTGATGCGGAGTAGTTGCCCTGGCTTGCAACCTGATGGTTGGTGTAGAACGCCTGGAGCTTGCTTGTGTTTGCATCAAGAGGAATAAGTCTGTTACCGGTAAGGTTGACCATGCTCAGAGCATAAGCAACCGAAACGGAGTTAAGAGCGGGAATGTTGGCAACTCTTACGAGATATGCCTCATATTCGGTGTTGTAAGCTTCCATAGCTTCCTGATATTTATTGTATTCATATACGGAAGCGTTCGCGCCGGGATTTTCGGGCTCAATGGGAGGATATACAACCTGTGAGTCAATGATGCTCTGCGCTGAATTTCTGGCGTCTCTGAACTTCTTGTAGTCATGGCCTACATAGTCGCGGATGCCGAAATAGCTGTAAGCATATCTTGAAGGACCGTTTGTGCCGCCTGCTGTTGTTGCCCAATACTGAACATTGTTCCAGCCGACTTTTTCGGGGTCATTGCCGTCAGCAAGATATACGGGGTTGACATCTTCTGCGTCATCAAGATAGTAGTTGTTGCTGTAGTTTGCGCCGTTGTTCGCAGCGTTTGCAACGAAGCCCGCAATTGCGGATTCAAGGTCGCCTGTGCCGGTTGTGGCGGCTTTTGCATCAAGCGCTTTGATAGCGGCATAGAGATTGCCGTAAGCTGTTGCATACTGAGCGGACTTGGTCGGGAATTCGGATTCGGTCTTCGGGTCGAGAACAAGGAGACCTGCCGCGTCAAGAGCTGCTTTGTAGGTGTTATACTCTGTGTTCGCGTTGGTGAATCCGCCGGGCTGACGGTTTGCGTCAACAGCGTTTTCATAGAGTGATGAAAGGCCCTTGTCATCATAGAGGAAGAACTTAACGCTCTTTGTGATGTTGCCCGAAGGAGTATTCAATGTATAGGAAGCAGTGAATGTGCCGTTTGAAATGATTGTTCTGCCTGCTTCATCAACATTTGTGCCGTTAACGGCGTTGGTTGAAAGTGTGTAGTATGTTTCGGCTGCGTTATATGCCGCGTTCTGAGGAACGAGGGTATAGGTGTAGCCGTTTGCGTTGCGGGTGTAGAGGTCGGTTCCGCGGGTTGTCGCGCCTTCCTCTGTGTTGCCATAAGTTGCAAAGTTGCCGGAGTTGACATTCGCGATGTTATAGCTCTCGCTGAGTCTTACATAACCGTCCGCAAGTTTGAACGGATTGAGCGAGTAAGTCATACCTGCGTTCTGGTCGGTGGTAAGAGATGCTTCGTCATTGAGAACGATCCAGGGAACGTTTGTTGAAATCGAGGAGATGCGGATGGTCTGTGAATTGCCGGCATCGTCCTTGACAGCTACGGAGTAGCCGAGAATGTCCTCGAGTGACTTGCCTCTGTTTGCATAAACAGTGGGAGCGGCTTTAAGTGTGTAGTTGCCTACCGGATAGTCAACACGCTCATCGGAGTCGTCTTTGTTTGTGGTGTCAACATAGCAGTATCTTGTGCAGGCAAGTTCAGCACCGTTTGCAAGATAGTTATTTGTTTCGTCTTTTACTTTATATACAATATTTAATGTAATGATGGAGTCCTTCGTAATGCCTGAGCCTGCGACGGTAAGAGTCTTCGCAGCGCCGCCCGCGAGGGACTGACCTGCCGAAAGACCGGTAACGCCGACAGTGCCGGAGGTTGAGGTTACGGTAATGGTCTTGATTTCATAAACATAAAGTTTATCCTGTGTGAATGCGCCTGTTGCGCTTGTGTAAGCGGTGTTGATACCCGAGCTGCCATTGTAGACCTGGAACTCAAGGCCCGCGGTTGCTTCGGCAACGCTTACGATTTCAGGCATGTAGCATTCCATTTCGCCGAACTTCTGAGCGTCTGTGAGGTCAAGAAGGTCGCAGACAACGGGAAGAGCAACTGCGAGCCAGTCTGACGCATGAGCGTAGAGTGAATCGATAAGGTTGCCGACTATTGTCGCAAGTTCCGCATTGACTACAAGAGCGTCAAGGCTCGCGAATGACTTGGTAACAGTGTTCGGGAAGATTGCGTTTACAACTCTGGTGACAAGGTCGATGATTGCCTTCTTGGTTGTGTTGGTGTTAAGTTCACCGCCTGTGTTCCTCGAGAGAACTTTTTCAAGGTTCGAAACATCGTTGATGTTGAGGATGGGATAAACAATGTAATCAAATAATAATGATTTAAATACAAGGGACTGATTCGCGATGTCACCGTGAATCCATGCGCTGTTGCCCTTGATGGGAACAAGTGCGTTGATGATGGTGTCAATATCCGCCCAGACCTGAGCCGCTGTAACGCTGCCTACGGTGCCGTTGTTGTTGGGGTCGGTATTGATGTTTTCGAATGTGCAGCCCGGTGCGGTAAGCATACCTGCGTAATTGTGAACCGCCCATGTTGCAATCTGGATTGCGAGGGTTTCATAATTGTTGCAGTATTCAAGAAGACCGCTGCCTGCGTTTGAAGCGGGGCTGGTTGCCGTGCGGTTCTTCATCTTACCGTTTGAATTCGGAACCATATCAATGTTATTGTTGATGTTGTATGCGGCGATATCCATAAGGATGTCGAGCATCTGGTCAACAAGAGCAGCATAGTATTGAGCATCCGTAAGGTTGCCTTTTACGGGCTTGGTGTAGGAAAGCTGAGGAAGATCCTGCCATGCGAGCTGTTCAACAGCGGCGTAGCAAACATCAGCTATTGTCTGCTGGCTGTCATCAATATACATCCAGCTGACGGATTCATTAAGGATAACTCTGAGAACGAAAGCAACAGTCTGCTGGTCGTTCATGTTACCGATTTCCTGTGAGGTGGGAAGTGTGATATAGGGCTCAAAGAATTTGTCGCCTGCGCCCTTGAGAATGAATCTTGCAACTGAGCAGATGTTCTTGAGAAGAAGAGCGTCGCCTTGGGAATTATCCCAGGTCCAGTCGTTGTTCGCAGCTGAACCGTTGAGAACGCATTCAAGAACATAGCCGAAATACGCGTTGAAGTTGCCGATGAATGTTTTGTTTGCATCATAGCCGGGGAATGTTGAGTCATACTTCGGGATATGCATTCCGTCAACGTCAAAGATTGCTGCAAGCTGAGGATCAAGATCGCCCGCCTGATATTCGCCGTCATAGGTGGGATCATAATTCGCGCTGTTGGGATCCATCTTATCCTTATCATAGGTTACGCCGCAAACCTCGCGAAGCCAGGGGCGTGTAACATCGTTAAGAACGGGAACCGCAATGTAGTTGAACGCATTGACCATGAGCTTTTCAATGAAGTCGTAAGCAACGGTGTTTGCGTTGATGTTGCAGTCTGCAAGAATCTGGTCGATTTCCGCAGTGGTGAGATCCTCGAGATACTCCCAAAGGAATCCGTCATAATCTTCGGGATCGGGAAGAACATATGAGCCGTTAACCTTCTGATGGTTACCGATAAGCGCATATCTGAGAAGATCGTTAAGAAGAACATCGAGGTCGCCGCTGCCGGGAGCAACGCTGTATTTGCCTTCGATTTTGTTGTTGGCGTCGAGTTCGCCGTCAAGGATGTCATATTCATCATTCATAATATGATAGAGCGCTTTGAAAGCAAGAGCTCTGACATCGAAGAGGTAGTCGCTGACGAGCGAGTTAAGAGCGCCGAGGCTGAGTGTGTGGGCTACATAGCCGGTGAGGATGCCTTTGTTGTCTTCAAGGAAACGGACAACAGCAAGGAGAACATCAACATCCTGAGTGTTGCCTGTTGCGCCTCTGGTAACAAGGCCCTGTGATTTGGTGTGGTTGACGTAAAGAGCGTCAATGCTGAGTGAGCCTGCATCGCCAGCAATGCTCAGAAGACCTGAAACATTTTCATAGATGGCCGCTACCGAAGCAATGGCTTTGTTGATGCTTCTCAGGTCAAGACCTTCATCTGTAAGGTTGAGAAGGTCATCGGGGCTGAGGTAGATGTTCTGCGAAGCAAGTAACTTTTCGAGCTCTTCCAACGCCATTGAAGCATACTGTTCGGTGGTGAACGTAGGCTTGTCAAGGTCATCGTAGCCCCTGCCGGTTGATGCCGTGATTGCGCCGTCTCTGTATGCCTGGTATGCGCTGCCCATAACGGAGAACATACCGAGAAGCATTGTCAGAGCGAGAATCACACTGAGAATTCGGGTTGACTTTTTCAAAGTTTTGCACCTCCAAAAAAATTTAATGCGGGGATAAATTAAACACTACATTAAAAAATTTGTTTCGCAGGTTATCATTTGCGAACGCCCTGGGCGCTGCCGACTGCTTTGCCTGCCGTTAACAACCTCCTTTTTGTTTGCCTGCGCCGGATACGCCTGCCCGGCGCACGCTGCAGTCAACTCATTTAATCCAACTCGGGTTTGGAATCCGTGGTTTTTCCGTTTTCGATCGTTAAGGGTCAAAAAAGGGTGCACGGGTCCCAAAAGCCGCTTTTATGGTCATAATAAATATACTAAAAATAGGGGGCGATGTCAACGAAAATGAATTTAAATTAAATTTTTTGTGAATTTATTACAATCTTTTTCCGCCGAATTTGGCAGGTTTTACAGAATTTCAGGTCGTTTTCCGCATCTGAAAAAGCCGTCTGAAATTCACGGTTTTGTAAAGGTTTTTCGCATTACAAAATCAGCGTAAATCAACGGGTGTGTTTTTTTCGCTGCTTTTATTAAAATAAACTATAGATGTATAAAATAATATGCCGATTATAGTCTGCCCAGAAACAACATCACAAAAAACGGATTTTGTAAAGAAAAATTTCTTTGCATTTGAATTTCTTATTTGAAAATTAGAGTCGGATCGGAGCAGCCTCGTGGACGGATGGATTGTCATTTTCGGACAAAACCGCCCGAAACCGTCCTGTTTATGCATAAAAATCCGCTGTTGAAAAGGCTTTGAACTTGACAGCGGTTCCGGTGTTCCAAAATAGCCGTTTTTCGTGCCGTTTCACCTCCAGATCGGGGCTGTTTCGCATCCGTTCGGGCGGAGGTTTCGGGTTCCTTGTGCGCGAGGTCACCTCCGAAGCCGGAATCCGTTTTTTCTCAGACGGCACATCTTGTGGTTTGCGTTTAAAAATTCTTGTTATTTTTCCATATGAGAAATAATAATTTTACACATTTGCGTTTTTCCAGTTTTGCGGCAAAATAAAGGTGTAAGCCTTTACACAATTCCCGTTTTGCCGCGGGTTTACGCAGATTTTCGTCAATCTGACGGTTTTCGGCGGTTTTTGAAATGTTTAGTAACTTTGTTACTAAAAAATTTTACCTGAATTCCGCAATCCGCCGCGTTTTTTCGGTAAATCGCCTCTGTTTTGCCGTTTTGTAAAGGCTTGTATCTTTACAAAACGGCTTGTTTACTCTTCAATGTGTCCTTGTTTCTTTTTTGCTATTTATTACCACTTTTTATCACCTGTTTGTTAACCTTCCACACACAATCCGACAATACCGTAGATCTTCTTGCAAAGGTGGAAATCAGTCACAAGGACACGGAATAAATTGCTGTGTTATTGACATTTAATTGTTTATGGAATAAAATGGGAAAGCAATCTTTTGAACGGAGTTGATGTTATTATGGAAATCAAAAAACTCAAATATTTCGCAGGCGGTCAGTGGATAGAATCCAAAACAGACAAATATATGGATATCTACAACCCCAGCACCGGCGAAATCCAGGCGCAGACACCCTGCTGCACCGAAGAAGAGGTAAACTACGCGGTTGAGTGCGCCAAAAAGGCTTATCCCGGCTGGTCGGACACTCCCGTCTTCAAGAGAGTTCAGATTCTCTACAAATTCAGGGAGCTTCTCGAAGAGCATATGGACGAACTCACCGAGCTTGTCGCGCGCGAACACGGCAAGGTATGGGCTGAGGCGAAGGGCGACATCCTCAAGGTCAAGGAACCGCTTGAACTCGCCTGCGGCGCTCCCTCGATGATTATGGGCGAGAGCCTTCGCGACACGTCCTCGGGCTACGACACCACCCTTTACAGAGAGCCTCTCGGCGTTTTCGCGGGCATTATCCCCTTCAACTTCCCCGGTATGATTCCGATGGGCTGGATGACTCCCATCTGCATAGCCTGCGGCAATACAATAGTTCTCAAAGCCGCTTCGATGACTCCGATGACCTGCATGCGTCTTGCCGAGCTCTGGCAGGAGGCGGGCCTTCCCGACGGCGTTATCAATATTGTCACCTGCACGAGAAACGAAGCGAACATCCTTCTTGAGCATCCCGATGTAAAGGGCGTTTCGTTCGTCGGCACAACAAATGTAGGCCGCCACATCTTCTCAACGGCTGCGGCTGCGGGCAAGCGCGTTCAATGCCTTTGCGAGGCGAAGAACCACGCGCTCGTTCTTGAGGACGCCGCTCTTGAAAGAACTGCGAGAGGCATTATCAACTCCTCATTCGGCTGCGCGGGCGAACGCTGCATGGCTCTGCCCGTGGTTGTCGCTCAGGAAAGCATCGCGGATGAGCTTGTTTCATACATCGTAAAATTCGCGAAAGAGCTTAAAATCGGTCCCGCTTATGATAAGGAATCCAAGCTCGGTCCCGTTGTCAGCGCCGCTCACAAAGAGAAGGTCATCGGCTGGATAAACAAGGGCATCGAAGAGGGCGCCACCCTCCTGCTTGACGGCAGAAACACCGTTGTTGAAGGCTATGAAAACGGCTTCTATGTAGGCCCCACAATCCTTGACAATGTCACCGAAGAGATGACGGTCGGCACAAGAGAGATTTTCGGTCCCGTTCTCTGCATCAAGAGAGTGAAGAACTTCGAAGAAGGTCTGAGAATTATGAACAACAATCCCTTCGCGAACGGCTCGGTAATCTTCACGCAGAGCGGCTATTACGCCCGTGAGTTCGCAAAGAGAACAGACGGCGGCATGGTCGGCGTAAATGTCGGCATTCCCGTTCCCGTAGGCATTTTCCCGTTCAACGGTCACAAGCTCTCGTTCTTCGGCGACCTTCACACGCTCGGCAAAGACGGCTTCCGCTTCTATACGGAGAGCAAGACCGTCACCACCAGATGGTTCGATGAAGAAGAAATGAAAGCGAAAGAGGTTGACACCTGGGACGGCTCCGTCGGCGGAGATTTAAAGTAAGATATCAAAATATATTCAAAAACTTGCAGGGTCTCGGCTCTGCAAGTTTTTTTATTGTGACGCAAGGTTGACTTTTTTGCCTATTCATAATATAGTATGTTTATTATGGAATAATATCGATTAAAAGGAGGCGGGGCATACGGAAACGGTAGATTCCTTTCTCATATTTTCACACTATTTTTTACCCGTTCTGGCAATACTGATTGTTCTGCTCTGCCTTCGCGCGCTTTTGAGAAGGCGGATGCCCTCGCTCGGTAAGGCGAGAATAATAAATGAAACGAACGGAAAGTCGTATCCGATAAAATACCGCGAAACTTCAATCGGCAGGAGCAAAACCTGCGACATAGTCCTCAACTACCCCACTGTTTCAAGACTTCACGCGGTTATTGTCTGCGCGAAAGACGGCTGGTATATAGCCGACAGTTCGAGTTCAACCCTGACAGTCAACGGTCTGAAGGTCAACAAACGCGCGGATATAGCGAGCGGCGACCGGATAGGCGCGGGCAATGTCACCCTGCGGTTTGAAAACCTCAAAACCGCTCCCGCCCGTGAAAAAAGCAAAAGCACGGCACAGAAAAAGACAAAATAATCAACATACAAGAGGAACAAAATGAGCAACGCATCACAGATTAAAAGAATAGTTGTCAAGGTCGGCACATCCACCCTGACTTACGACACTGGCAAGGTAAATCTCCGCAGGATGGAGAAAATCGCGAGAGTGCTGAGCGATCTCGCGAATTCGGGAATCGAAATAGCCCTCGTCTCATCGGGCGCGATCGGCATCGGCGCGGGCAAATTGGGGCTCAAGGAACGCCCCGCGGACACTCCCGGCAGGCAGGCGGCGGCTACCGTCGGCCAGTGCGAGCTTATGTTTATGTATGACAAGCTTTTCGGCGAATACGGTCAGATTACGGGACAGCTTCTCATCACCCGCTCCGACTTTGAGAACAAAGAGCGCCACGACAATCTTTCCAACGCGTTCAACAAGCTTTTCGAATACGGCGCTCTCCCCATTATCAACGAAAACGACTGCGTGGGCGTTGAGGAAATCGTCTTCGGCGACAACGACAATCTTTCCGCCCATGTCGCGAAAATCATAAACGCGGATTTACTCATAATTCTCAGCGATATAGACGGTCTTTTCACATCCAACCCTCGTGAGGACGAAAATGCGAAATTCATCCCCGTTGTTGAGGAAATAAACGACGAAATCCTTGAATTCGCCGGCTCCACAGGTTCTTCGAGAGGCACGGGCGGAATGGTGACAAAGCTTCACGCGGCGCAGATAGCGAGCGAAGCGGGCATTGACACGGTAGTTATGAACGGCAAAAACCCCGAAGATATATACCGCGTGCTTGACGGCAGGCAGGCGGGCACTCTCATCAAAGCAAAGAAGGTGCAGTAATGATTGATTTGAAAGATCTCGGCTCACGCGCGAAATCGGCGCAGAGACTGCTCGCGAAGGCGGGCGGAAACGCAAAAACGGAGGCTCTGAAAGCGGTCGCGAAAGCGATTGACTCCGACAGACAGGCGATTATCAACGCAAATAAAACTGACATTGAAAACGGCAGAAAAATTCTCTGGGGCGAGTCAAGACCGAACGGGCTTAAAATACAGAAGGTCAGCGTGCCTCTGGGAGTTATAGCCGTCATTTACGAATCGCGCCCGAATGTTACCGCGGACGCGGCGGCTCTCTGCCTTAAAGCGGGCAACGCCGTTATTCTCAAGGGCGGCAAAGAGGCAATCAATTCCAACAAGGCAATAGCGGATATTATGCGCGGGGCGCTTGAAAAATCCGGTCTGCCCGCTGACTGCATAATCCTGATTGAAGACAACGCAAGAGAAGTCACCAACGCGCTTATGACTCTCAACGAATATGTCAACGTGCTTATTCCGAGAGGCGGAGCCGGACTTATAAAGAGCGTTGTTCAGAACTCCACTGTTCCCGTAATCGAAACGGGCGTGGGCAACTGCCACACATATATTGACAGTCAGGCTGATATCAATATG
The DNA here is from genome assembly GCA_902787025.1 of Oscillospiraceae bacterium. Lineage (GTDB taxonomy): Bacteria > Bacillota > Clostridia > Oscillospirales > Acutalibacteraceae > CAG-177. Next base: position 27,661 of record CADAER010000025.1, read on the forward strand.
GCTGTCAAAATCCTTGTCAACGCGAAGACATCCAGGGTTTCGGTTTGCAACGCGTGCGAAAGCCTGCTTGTGCATAAGGATATAGCGGAAATCGCTCTTCTCGCCGCGGGCGAGGCGCTCAAAGAAAAGAATGTGACAATCAGGGGCGACGAGGCTGTCTGCGCGGTGCTTCCCTACGCCGAAAAAGCAGATGAAAGCGACTGGGGCAGAGAGTATCTTGACTATATCATCTCAGCGAAAGTCGTTGAAAGCATCGACGAGGCGATAGAGCATATCAACAGATACGGCACGGGTCACAGCGAGTGCATCGTAACCGAAAGCTACGAAAACGCAAACAGATTCACATCCGAGGTTGACGCGGCGGCTGTTTATGTAAACGCGTCAACACGCTTCACCGACGGCGGCGAGTTCGGATTCGGCGCGGAAATCGGCATTTCGACACAGAAACTTCACGCAAGAGGTCCTCTCGGCCTTGCGAATCTCGTCACCGAGAAATACATCGTCTGCGGCGACGGTCAGATAAGATAACTGCGGAGTGAAATATGGCTAAAAAGAAAAGCAAACTCGCATTCCCTCTGGGTATGCTGATAATAATATTCTCAATAATCGGCATTGTCGCTACGGCAAAGGCGGGCGTTACGCTGTTCAGGGATCTTACCGACAACAGCGCGCAGAAGGAGGAATATGAAGAATTCCTGCGCCCCGTCGTTATGTATGACCCCGACCCGTTTGACGATGTGCGTTCGGCGGACTTAACACAGCTTGTCAACGCCGCCATCTGGTCGCTCATAACGCAGAGCAACTCCACCGAGGCGTTTTCATACTCCACGGGCGACAATATGGGTATTCTCATCCCCGTAGAGCGTGTTACGGATGAGTTCATCCGCCTTTTCGGCAACGAAATCGACATAGCCTCGCAGTATGACTCAATAGATATGAGCTCGCACGACATCACTTATGATTCGGCTCAGGGCGGTTTCATCATTCCCATCACCAGCCTTGAAGTCGCTTACACTCCCGAGGTTTATGAAATTGAGAAAAAGGCCAATTCGATTATCCTTTCCGTCGGATATATCGGCGCAAAGGCGTGGGCGGATATTGACGGGGACGAATATGTCGCGCCTCAGCCCGACAAGTTTATGAAAATCACGCTCAGACAGGGTGACAAGGGCTATTACATAGCCTCGCTGCAATCCGTAAACGCTCAGGAGGTCGCAAACGCGCCTACCCTCGCGGCTACTGTTGTGCCCGCGATTACTGGCAACATCGCGGATGAAAACGCGTTTGCCGAAATAACCGCGCAGGATGTGACATCCGAAGGCGAAACCGGTGAAGATGAAACGGGCGAGGATGTGACCGGCGAAGAAGATGAAACATCTGAAAGCGAAGAAGGCGAAGGCGAAACCGAAACTTCGCAGGAAGGCGGCAATCCGTCATTATATTGACCCGCAAATGAAACAAGTTTTATTCTCAAATATCATTATAAAAATCATTTATTTCAAATCTGATTACACTTGGGAGGAATGAATTTGACAGATTTCAAAGTCAGCCCGGTTATGTACGGTATTGCGTTTGCGATTATCGTCTTTATTGTGGCTCAGTCGATGTTTTTCATTGTCAAATCATGGAAACACAAACGCTCTCGGAATAGTGGTGCCTTGGGTAAGGCTTACGGTTGTGGGCAACCTCGCCTATGAAACCGTGGCTGCCGAAACGGCGCTCGGCAATTTAGGCGGCTCGCTCAGCAGAGAAATCACCGACGCCACACAGTTTTCAACCGTGGCGTGGGCAATGACTCTCGGCTCAATTTTCCCGCTTACATTCCTGCCTCTTGTGTGCAAAAAACTGCAGAAGAAAATCGGCGGAGCGGTAAGCAAAAACGAAAAGACCGCGCAGCTCGGCGATGTGCTTTCCGCGGCGGCGTTCATCGGCATTATCTCCGCCTTCATAGCAAGGGCAATAGCCGGCACAAGCACAACGGACCCCTCAACAAACGCAGGCGTTATGTCCGTGAGCGTTCTTGTTGTTTCAATAGTCGCGATGCTTGTTCTTACAAAGCTGAGCAAAAAATTCAACTGGACGGGATTCGAGCCTTTCGCAACGCCTGTCAGCATGTTTATCGGTATGGGCGCGGCGATTCTCATGAACATCTTCCTGCCCGATATTTCGGCAATAGTCTGGAGATAAGGAGGAGCGGAAATGGACAGCAAATATTTTGACAGAGTTCATGTCTGGGGCGCAATCTGGAATTATGCGGCTCTCGTAATCATGTTCGTTATGCCCATGGGCATTTCAATCGCCTTTGACGCCTGGCCGAGCGTCGGCGTAATAGGCAAGGTTCTCCTGACGCTCATCCCCCTTTACTGGGTTACGGCAATAATCGAGGTTGTCACCTATGTTCCCATGCTCGGCGCGGGCGGAACATATCTCTCGTTTGTTACCGGCAATATCTCAAACCTCAAGCTTCCCTGCGGGCTCAATGCGATGGAAAACGCGAAAGTGCGCGCAAACACGGAAGAGGGCGAAGTAATAACCACAATAGCAATAGCGGTCTCTTCTCTCACGACAACCATAATAATCGCCGTGGGCGTGCTGGCGTTTGCTCCCATTCTGCCGAAAATCACGGCTGAAGGCTCCGTTTTCAAAGCGGCGTTCAACAATGTGCTGCCCGCTCTTTTCGGCGCTCTCGGCGCAGGATATTTCGTCAAGCACTGGAGACTCGCCTTCGCTCCCGTAACAGTGGGCGTGCTTGTGCTGATTTTCGCTCCCACAACGGGTGTCGGTATTCTTATGTTTGTAACTATTGTGGCGTCCCTTGTCGGCGCGGCAATCATTCACAGGGATCTTCTCCCGAAAAAATCGCAGAAATCACCCGCCCCGCAGACCGGAGACGATGCTGCGCAGGAGCAGGAAGCCGGCGACGAATAAAACAGCCGGGCATATTGTTTTATTTGTGCATTTTGGCACTTGTAAATAATACTGCAATAGTTTATATTATTTAAGGCTAATCATTCAAGTTTTGAAAGGAGATATACAGTTATGATTAACTACACCAGCGAAGTGCAGAATATGTGCTGCGTCGCAAAAGGTCCCAAACACGGTCCCGCTCCCATCCCCGAAGAAGGCAAATGGGTAAAAGCCCTTGAAATCAAAGACATTTCGGGCTTCACACACGGCGTGGGCTGGTGCGCACCTCAGCAGGGCGCCTGCAAACTTTCGCTCAATGTTAAAGACGGAATTATCGAAGAGGCTCTTGTTGAGACAATCGGCTGCTCCGGTATGACTCATTCGGCGGCCATGGCGGCTGAAATCCTTCCCGGCAAGACCATTCTTGAGGCGCTCAACACAGACCTTGTGTGCGACGCTATCAACACGGCTATGAGAGAGCTCTTCCTTCAGATAGTTTACGGCCGTTCACAGTCCGCTTTCTCGGATGACGGTCTTTCGGTAGGCGCAGGCCTTGAAGATCTCGGCAAAGGTCTCCGCTCACAGGTCGGCACAATGTACGGCACAAAGCTCAAGGGCGTCCGCTACCTTGAAATGGCAGAGGGCTATGTCACAAGACTCGCTCTTGACGCTGACGACCAGGTTATCGGCTATGAGTTCGTATCGCTCGGCAAAATGACCGACTTCATCAAGAAGGGCGACGACCCCACAACAGCATACAACAAGGCAATCGGTTCTTACGGCAGATTCGCAGACGCCGCGAAGTACATCGATCCCCGTAAAGAATAATTTGTAAGAGGAGGAAATTAAAATGGCATTATTTGAAAGCTATGAGAGAAGAGTTGACAAAATCAACGCCGTTCTCGCGCAATACGGTATTTCATCAATAGAAGAATGCAAAGAAATCACTCTTGCAAAGGGTGTTGACTGCGACGCCATAGTACGCGGCACACAGCCGATATGCTTTGAAAACGCGGTATGGGCTTACACCGTAGGCTGCGCAATCGCAATCAAATCGGGCTGCACAAAGGCCGCAGACGCCGCCGCCAAAATCGGCGAAGGTCTTCAGAGCTTCTGCATCCCCGGCTCCGTTGCCGACAACAGAAAAGTCGGTCTCGGTCACGGCAACCTCGGTAAAATGCTCCTTTCGGAAGAAACCGAGTGCTTCTGCTTCCTTGCCGGTCACGAATCCTTCGCGGCTGCTGAGGGTGCAATCAAAATCGCTCTCAACGCAAATAAAGTCCGCGTCAAGCCCCTCAGAGTAATCCTCAACGGTCTCGGCAAAGACGCCGCTATGATTATTTCGAGAATCAACGGCTTCACCTATGTTCAGACTGAGTTTGACCCCTATTCGGAGACAGTTACTGTTGTCAAGGAAACTCCTTATTCAACAGGCGACAGAGCAAAGGTCAAGTGCTACGGCGCTGACAATGTTCCCGAAGGCGTTGCGATTATGAGACTTGAGAATGTCGGCGTTTCAATCACCGGCAACTCAACCAACCCCACCAGATTCCAGCATCCCGTTGCCGGCACATACAAAAAATGGTGCAACGAAAACGGCGTTAAATATTTCTCCGTTGCGTCAGGCGGCGGCACGGGCAGAACCCTTCACCCCGACAATATGGCGGCGGGCCCCGCAAGCTACGGTATGACCGACACCATGGGCAGAATGCATTCCGACGCTCAGTTCGCGGGCTCCTCATCCGTTCCCGCTCACGTTGAAATGATGGGACTTATCGGTATGGGCAACAACCCGATGGTAGGCGCGACAGTCGCCTGCGCGGTTGCTGTTGAAGAGGCAATGAAGTAAGAACCTGACGCAAAGCGTCAGAACCTTGTTATTCACTGCGTTCGTAATAATCACAACTTTTCGGCATAAATACTTTATAGGTAATTGATGACTCCGCCTGAAAACGGCGGAGTTTTTTCTTGCATTTTTCCGCATCGGGAATTATAATTTTCAACATAAAAACGGGGGTGAAAAAATGAGCAATGCAGATTCCGTCAAAATTTCTCTGCTCACGCGCGACAGGAGTTTTTACATTTCTCTTTTTGCGCTCGCGGTTCCCGTGGCTTTGCAGAACCTCATTACCTTCGCCGTCAATTTCGCCGACAACCTTATGGTAAGCTCGCTGGGCGATTCAGCCGTATCGGGCGTATATATGGGCAACCAGATTCAGACCTTTCTGCAGATGTTTTCGGGCGGTGTCGAGGGCGCCATACTCGTTCTCTCGGCTCAATACTGGGGCAAAAAAGATAAGGACAGCATAAAACGGATTGTTTCGATAGGCACTCATTTTTCACTGATTTTCGGTCTTGTGCTGACCGCCGTGTGCGCCCTGTTTTCCACTCCCGTTATAGGGATTTTCACGCACGATGCGCAGGTAATCGCAGACGGAGCTGTTTATCTGCGGGTTGTGTGCTTTTCATATGCGTTTTTCTGTCTTACCCAGGCGCTCATTGCCGCCATGAGAAGCGTTGAGGCGGCAAATATCGGAATGATTGTTTCGGGCATTTCGCTGTTTATAAATATCGGTCTCAACTACGCGCTCATTTTCGGAAAATTCGGTCTTCCCGCGCTCGGAATAAAAGGCGCGGCGCTTGCGACCCTGATTTCGCGTATCGCCGAAACGCTGATTATTATGTTCTATGTTTTCAGGATTGACAAAAAACTGCGGATGCTGCCCGCTGACTTTTTCAGAACGGACGCTCTTCTGCGAAAGGACTTCATCCGCTACGGTCTGCCGATAATCGGCGGAAACATCGTGTGGAGCGTCAACCTTATGGGCAACTCGATTATTCTCGGCAGATTCAATCAGTCGGTTATCGCGGCGACAAGCGTCGCGAACAACCTCAATTCCCTTGCCTATGTGGCCGTTAACGGAATGTCGTCGGCTGTCGGCATAATCACGGGCAAAACCGTCGGCGCGGGCAAAACACTGCTTATGAAAGAATACGCGAGAACCACGCAGATTCTGTTTTTCGGCATAGGTCTGCTGACCGGCGGGCTTCTGTTTCTGCTCCGCGTTCCGTTCATTTCGCTTTATTCTGGCATTACTCCCGAAGCGGCGGATTACGCGAAACAGTTCTGCACAGTGCTGTCGGTGACGATAATCGGCACCTGCTATCAGGCGGCTTGTCTGTTCGGCCTTGTCAAGTCGGGCGGAGACATAAGCTTTGTTTTCAGGAACGACACGATTTTCGTGTTCGGAGTTGTTCTGCCCTCCGCGATAATCGCGCTTAAACTCGGCGCGCCCGCGTGGGTTGTTTTCGCCCTGCTGAAATGCGACCAGATTCTGAAATGCTTTGTCGCGGTATTCAAAATCAACAGCTTCAACTGGATGAAAAACCTGACGAGAGAAAGGGAATAAGCATTTTCCTGTTGTATTAATATTGTTACAAATCAGTCTTTCAACGGCCTCACGCAAAACGCGGTGAGGTCGTTTTGCTTTTCCATATTTTAAATTAATCATTACCGGTAAGGCGGCAATTTCATCCGCTTATCGCGATTTATCTAAATTAATCAATAAAATTAATAAAAAATAATGACTTTTATAAATGTTTATGTTAAAATAATTTAGAATATGTTATTTTGCTCCGAAAGGCGTTACTTTATGTATGAACAGATAATCAACGTCGACCGTATGGAGCAGGCGGTGAGCTTGTTCGGCAGCTTCGACGAGAACATAAAACTTATTGAAAAAGAATTCGGCGTAAGTGTTATCAGCCGCGGCTCGGAACTCAAGGTCGCGGGCGAAGCCGAGGATGTCGCGAAAGGCGTCCGCGCGATAAACGGCCTGCTGACTCTAATAAACCGCGGAGAAGCGCTCAGCGACCAGAATGTGCGCTATGTTCTCTCCCTTGTAAAAGACGGCGACGAAGACAAGCTTGAGCAGATGACGGCGGACTGCGTGTGCATAACATCGAAGGGCAAGCCCGTCAAGCCGAAAACGCTCGGTCAGAAAAGATATATCGAAACAATAAGGAACAACACAATCACAATAGGCGTGGGTCCCGCGGGCACGGGTAAGACATATCTCGCCGTCGCGATGGCTGTCACGGCTTTCAGGGCAAAAGAGGTCAACAGGATTATTCTTACAAGACCCGCCGTTGAAGCCGGCGAAAAGCTGGGCTTTCTGCCGGGCGACCTGCAATCGAAGGTTGATCCGTATTTAAGACCGCTTTACGACGCGCTCTTCGATATGCTCGGGGCGGAAAATTACCAGAAACACCACGAGCGCGGAGATATTGAGGTAGCGCCTCTCGCCTATATGCGCGGCCGCACGCTCGATGACAGTTTCATCATTCTCGACGAAGCGCAGAACACCACAAGCGAGCAGATGAAAATGTTTTTAACCCGTCTCGGCTTCAACTCGAAAATGGTTGTCACGGGCGATATAACTCAGATTGACCTGCCCGACGGCAAGCGTTCGGGACTCAAGGACGCAATGAAACTGCTGAAAAACATAGACGATATAGGAACGGTCCGTTTCAACGAAAAGGATGTTGTCCGCCACAGACTCGTTCAGGATATTATCAAAGCCTATCAGAGGCAGGAGGAAGAAAGGAACAGAAAATGACCGGAAAAGTTAAGGTTATTATCACCAACGACCAGAAGGTCTGCAAAATACCCACGGGCGTGCGTCTGCTTGTGCGCAAGTGCTGCCACGCCGTGCTTTCACTTGAAGAATTCGACGGAGCCGCCGAGATAAGCGTTACCTTTGTTGATGATGACGCTATTCAGACTCTCAACAAACAGTTCCGCAACATTGACGCGAGCACCGATGTTCTCTCGTTTCCGCTGGGCGAAAACGGGGAGTATGACATAAACCCCGACACGGGCGCCAAAATGCTCGGCGATATTGTTATTTCGGTTCCTCACGCCGAACAGCAGGCGGAGACCTACGGTCACAGTCTGCAGCGTGAAATCGGATTTTTAACAGTTCACTCAATGCTTCATCTGCTCGGTTACGACCATGTAAACGGCGGAATAGAAGCCGTGCGTATGCGTGAAAAGGAAGAGACCGTTCTCACTCAGCTCGGTCTGAAACGCAACGCGAGTTATTATATGGACAAGGAGTAAGCCGTGAAAGACCTTGCCAAAAGTTTTGTTTACGCGTTCAACGGCATAATAGTATGCATCAAAAAAGAACGCAATATGAGAATACACCTGACCTTCTGCGCCTATATGTTTTATTTTCTGGGCGTTCACGACTGGTTCGAGGTCACACGCACGCAATACGCGATTCTGTTTGTAATCTGCGCGGCTGTTATCGGCGGCGAACTTGTAAATACGGCGATAGAGAGAGCCGTTGACCACGCGTCAACCGAGATTACCGAACCGGGCAGAATAGCAAAGGACTGCGCCGCGGGAGCCGTGCTTGTCAGCGCCGTTTTCGCAGTGGCGTGCGGCATAGCGATTTTATGGCAGCCCGACGCTTTCAGGGCGATGTTCGCATACTACAAAGAGCATTTATATTTTCTTGCCGTGCTTATCGTATGCGTTACGCTCAGCGTGATTTTCATATTCAAAGGAATACCCGGCGGAAAAAAGGATAAATAATATGTCAGAAAAAACCGCTTTCATAGCAATTGTGGGCTGCCCGAATGTGGGCAAGTCCTCCATACTCAACAAAATGATAGGGCAGAAAATCGCCATTGTTTCGAGCAAGCCGCAGACCACCCGCACAAAGATTATGGGCGTGCTTACCGACAGCGACGGCGTTCAGCTTGTTTTTACAGACACACCCGGTTTTCATCGCCCTCACAATAAACTCGGCGAAAAGATGATAAAAGCCGTAGGCAACAGCATTTCGGGCGTTGACGCCTGCCTGTTTGTCACCGAGCCCGCGGGCGAAATACGGAATGAAGAAAAAGAACTGCTGAAAAAAATCTCGGCAGGCAAAATTCCCGCCGTGCTTGCGATAAACAAGATTGACACTGTCGAAGACAAGGAGCAGCTTCTCAGAAGAATAGCGCAGTTTGCCCCGCTTTATGATTTCGAGGCAATAGTGCCGGTGAGCGCCCTGCGTAAAGAGGGTATTGACGAGCTTAAAGACGAACTGAAAAAGTTAGCTTACGAATCGCCCCACTTCTTCCCCGATGACACGTTGACCGACCAGCCTGAAAGGGTTCTGGCGGCTGAAATAATCCGCGAAAAGATGCTTAACCTCCTTGACAAGGAAGTGCCGCACGGGACCGCCGTTTGCATAGAGAGAATGCGCGAGCGCGAAACCGCGGATATAATCGACATCGATGCCACAATCTACTGCGAGCGGGAGAGCCACAAGGGTATTATCATAGGCAAAAACGGCGCTTCCTTAAAACAGATTTCCACCCGCGCGAGGATTGATATGGAGCGGTTTTTCGACTGCAAGGTCAACCTGAAATGCTGGGTCAAGGTCAAGGAAGGCTGGCGCAACCGCGAAGGTCTTATACACAATTTCGGACTTGATTGATTATGAAATTTTCTACCGACGGTCTCGCGCCTTTTCAAACGGAGCGAAAAGGCTCCGCAACTCAAAGCAGAGCGCCACTCAGCCGCTTTGCTACTCGCACTTCTCTTTCTATCAGAGCAGAGACAGCTATGTCGTTGATGACGCGCAGAGCATCGAAACATTTTTCCGTCTGCGCGATGACATTGAAAAGCTCTCGCTCGCCCAGTATTTCTGCGAACTCGCTTCCGAACTCGCTCCCGAGATGGAGGAATCGGAAGATTATCTGAAACTCGTTCTCAACTGCCTTTATATGCTTGTCAGCGAAAAGCGCTCGCAGACGTTTTTAAAACCCGTAATCGAACTGAGAATGCTGACTCTCGCGGGCTATATGCCGTCTCTCGGCGTATGCTCCGCCTGCGGCAAAGAGCCTGAGGGCAATGTGTTCTTCGACATACATAACAGCTGTGTTTACTGCGCCGGTTGCAGACCCTCGGGCGAAAGAATAACAAAGGGAATACTCAACGCGATGCGGCACATTTGCGCGTCACCCGCTGAAAAACTCTTCTCGTTTGAACTCGCTCCCGACTCGCTTAAAAAGCTTTCATCAATCAGTGAAAGATATCTGCTTACTCAGACGCGCAGGAATTACAGAGCGCTTGATTTTTACAACAAATTATTCAGGGAATAAAGCCGTGCGGCTTAAAATAAATCCAAAGGAGACTGAAATGAGCAACCAAAACAACGGCACTGTCGCCACCTATACCAAAAAAGAACTGGCGGGTTATCTCACCGGTCTTGCCGGTCAGAACATTATTTACAACATAATCGCGACCGGTCTTGCGTTCTATTTTCAGAGCGTAATCTTCCTGCCGGCAATCGCCTGCTCGCTTATTTTCGCGCTCGCGAGAGTATGGGACGCTGTCAACGACCCGATGATGGGAACAATCGTTGACAAAACCCGCACAAAATGGGGCAAATGCAAGCCCTATCTTCTCTTCGTTCCCGCGATTATAATGGTCACGACCATTCTTCCGTTCATCAACAATATGTATGCCGAGCCCAACGACCTTCACGAGGTTGCGCTCCAGGAACAGAACGCTTATGTTGCGTTCGTTGACAGCGACCTTGTAAAAGAGTTCGAGTATGACGGCGTCAAATACTATATGATTCCCGCAGGCGGCTCCTGGGAGCTTCAGAAAGACGCAAGCGGCAAAACCCTTATGGATGAAGACGGCAACATCGTAAAGACAAAGGTTATGATTTACACAGAGGACAAACAGCCTCTTGCCGACACCGCTCTTGCTGAGACGGTTCTTCAGGAGTTCCAGAGTGAAGAGGGCTTTGTCAAGAAGACAGGCGGCAAAGCTGCGATTATCATTGCCTGGGCGGCAATCTCCTATGTTCTCTGGGGTATGACCTACACCATCGGCGACATTCCTCTCTGGGGTGTTACCTCGCTTATGACCGAGAGCCAGCAGGACCGCGCGAAGGCGCTCACTCTTGCGCGTGCCGTTGCCAACGTAGGTATGATAGGCACTCTCTTCACAATGATTGCCCCCGCATTCCAGGGCATATTCAAAGGCCGCGGTATGGATGAGGCGCACTCATTGAGAGCAGCCTACATTCTTCTTGCGATTGTAATGACCGTTTTCGCTTCGGTTCTTTTCCAGGTCGCGGGTCTTTCTGTAAAGGAAAAGGTCGCCGCGAAGAGCGAAAAGACATACACAATCAAAGAGAACTTCAAGATTATGTTCGGCAACAAGCCCTTCCGTCAGATTCTTATCTCCGGTATTCTGAGAAGCCCCATTCAGCTTCTCGCCATTGTTGCGATGACTCTTGTTATGTATTATTTCTTTAACAACGATATAGGCAGAACCCTGTTTGTTGACGGAGCGCTCAATATAGGTCTTGTTCTCAAGATTCTCATTCTTGTTGTAGGTCTCTTCGGCGGAATGATCGGCTTCCCGCTCTTCGTTCCCAAGCTTATAACAAAGTTCGAAAAGAAAAAGCTCTACAACTTCTTCTCCCTCATCGGTGCCATTCCCTTTGCTCTTATTTTCGGTTTCTTCCTTATTTCAAAGGGCAATGTTCTTACCTGGGTAGGTATGGCTGTTATGTCCGTTCTCTTCTTTATGGCGGCAGCCTCAATGGGTTCGCTCAATGTTCTTCAGTCCGTTATGATAGCAGACTGCGTTGACTATGAAGAATACTACACGGGCGTTCGCCCCGACGGCGTTTTCTTCTCAGGTCAGTCATTCATCACCAAGCTTTCCGCAGGTATCGCATCGCTCATCTCAGGCGCTGTTTACGCGATAGTCGGTTTCTCCGACAAAAACGTCGCCCTTCTTAACAACGCGCTTATAAACGGCTCGGATTTCAAGACCTACAACGACGGTAAATACGCGGCGGCAATGTTCTTCCTTATCTCCATCCCGCCCGCAGTAGGTATGGTTTTAGCGGCTATGCCCACACTCAGATACGCTCTTCCCGACAAAGAGCACAAGAGAATTCTTGCTGAACTCATCAGCAAGCGTCACGGCACTGAAGTCGCGGGCGAAGTTCCCGCTTATGAAGAGCCCGCTCCCGTTGAGGAAGCGCAGGCAGAGGTCATAACAACCGTTGAAGAAACGGTTGAAACAGTCGCGGACGAAATCGCCGACACAGCCGGCGAGGTCGTTGAAGAAGCAACCGACGTTGTCTCAGACGTGGTTGAAGACACAGTTGATGATGTTGACGGTAAAACCGAAGACTGATAAATGACTTTTACATGCGCCCGGCGCTGAGTCGGGCGCATATTGTATATTGCAATCTGTTTACCGGAAGGTTTTAATATGAACAAACACTTTACGGCGCTTGAATTTGACAAGGTTCTGGAGATGCTCGCGGAGTTCACCGCCTGCCCCGACGCAAAAGAGGCGGCTCTTTCGCTCGTGCCCGAAACAAACCTTGCGCTCGCTCAGGTGCTTATGAACCAGACAAAAGACGCGCACATGCTTTTAGCGCGCTTCGGAGGCCCTGCGTTCAGCGGTCTGAAAAACGTGAACAACATACTGAGCCGCGCAAACGCGGGCAGCGTGCTCACACCCAGGGAACTGCTCGATGTGGGCGGGGTTCTGCGCGCAATCCGTTCGCTTTCGCAGTGGAGGGAGTCAAACGCGGGCGTTGAATGTTCGCTTGACTCGCTCTTCAACGCGCTGACCCCCAACAAGTTCCTTGAAAGCGCGATTTTTGAGGCGATAATCTCAGAGGAGGAAATCGCGGATTCCGCATCGCCCGAACTCTACGACATACGCCGCAAAATAAGAGTGCAGGAGAGCAAGGTGCGCGAGCAGCTTGACAAGCTCATTCACTCCTCAAAGTTCTCAAAGATTCTTCAGGATTCAATAGTCACCCAGCGCAACGGCAGATATGTTGTGCCCGTCAAAGCCGAGCACAGAAGCGAAGTGCCGGGCATGGTCCACGACACCTCTGCGAGCGGAGCGACCGTTTTTGTTGAGCCGATGGCTGTGGTTGAGGCGAACAACGAAATAAGGGTGCTTCAGACAAAGGAACGCGAAGAAATCGAACGCATTCTGGCGGGGCTTTCCGCTCAGGCGGGCGATTTTGAAGACAGCATAAAGAGCAGTTACGAATGCGCGGTCGAAATCAATCTGATTTTCGCGAAAGCGCAGTTTGCATATTCTTTAAAAGCCTGCCCGCCCCTGCTCAATGACAAGGGAATAATCAATCTTCGTCAGGCGAGGCATCCGCTTATTGACCCGAAAAAAGTTGTCGCTGTTGACATACAGCTCGGCGGCGATTTTGACACGCTTGTAATAACAGGTCCCAACACCGGCGGCAAGACCGTCTCAATCAAAACAATCGGTCTGCTGACGCTTATGGCTATGAGCGGTCTTATGATTCCCGCGGCGGACAGAAGCGAAATCTCCGTTTTCAACAACGTGTTTGCCGATATCGGCGACGAGCAGTCGATTGAGCAGTCTCTCTCCACATTCTCGTCGCATATGGTAAACATTATCAATATTCTCAACGAGGTCACGGATTCAAGCCTTGTTCTCATTGACGAACTCGGCGCGGGCACCGACCCCGTTGAAGGCGCGGCTCTCGCGATGGCTATTCTTGAAACCCTGCATTTCAGAGGCGCCGTTATAGCCGCCACCACGCACTATGCCGAACTCAAGGCATACGCTCTCGAAACGCCGAGAGTTGAAAACGCTTGCTGTGAGTTTGATATCACATCCCTGCGCCCGACATACCGTCTTATTATCGGCGCTCCCGGAAAATCGAACGCCCTTGCCATCTGCGAACGGCTCGGTCTTGACAAAGAGGTTGTCACAAGAGCAAACGACCTCGTTTCATCGGAAAACAAGGAATTCGAAAATGTGGTTGACAAACTCGAAGAAACCCGTCTTCGTATGGAGCGCGAATTTGACCGCGCGAATACGCTTGCGCTGAAAGCAGAGGAAGACAAGCGCGAAATCGAGCGTCTCAAAGCGGAAACCGCGAAAATCCGCGAACAGGAAACGGAAAAGGCCAAGGCTCAGGCGAAAAAACTCGTTGAGCAGGCAAAGAGAGAGGCGTATTCTCTTCTTCAGGAAATAGAAAAAATCAAAAAAGAAAAAGATAAAACGAACGACAAGGCGGAACTTGCGAGGCGCGCCCGTTCAATGGTCAAAAAGGGGATTGAGGCAATAGATTCCGCGACGGATCCAGTGGTCGACGCTGACGATGATGAAGATTATGTTCTTCCCCGCGACCTTGTGCAGGGCGACAATGTGCTTATCCGTGATTTAGGCAAGACGGCTGTCGTGCTTTCGCCCGCCGACAAAAACGGCAATGTCGAGGTTCAGACGGGCTCAATAAAGACGAGAGTCAAACTTGACAATCTCAAGCTTATTGAAGGCGAAAAGAAAAAAGAAAACAAAAACACCGCGAGCACAAAAGGAGTTACAGGAAAACTCAACACCGAGGCTAAGACACGGCTTGATTTAAGAGGTATGACCGTTGAGGAGTGCATTATGGAACTTGAAATGTTCCTTGACAGCGCCATGCGTTCGGGTCTGCACGAGTTCACGGTTGTTCACGGCAAAGGCACAGGCGCGCTGCGAAGCGCTGTGTCCCGCTATCTGAAAACCTCACCCTATGTCAAATCCTCCCGCCTCGGCGTTTACGGCGAAGGCGAAGACGGCGTCACAATCGTCACGCTTAAATAAAAAACAAAATAACGACAGCATACAAAAAGGGACGACCTGTGTCGTCCCTTTATTTTTTATCCGGTTATCTTTATCCCTGCGCTGCCGCGAGTTCGGCGGCTGAGTTATATATTGTTGCTGTGACGGTTGCGCTGCTGCAGCCCTCCCAGCTGTTGCCGCGGCTTTCGGCAAGAATGTTGAATTCTCCCGCCTTCGTGAAGCGGTAGCCGATAACCCAGGTTGCCGTGCCGTCGCCGTTGTCTGTGTATGTGACATTTTTGGAAGAAGCGGAATAAACCGCCGCTTTGCCGTCAACGGTCAGACGGAGTTTCGTTACATCGCTTGTCGTTGTGATTGTAATGTTCGTATATGAAAGCTTTTTACCCTGATCGGCCTGAACGGATATAATCGAGTAAGGGTCAACCTCCTCGCCCGCGACCTCGTGGATTTCAGCCGAGGCGTCGTATTTTGAAACTGTGACGCTGACGGGCTGAGCCTTGCTTTCGACAAGGACTTTTTGGGAGTCCTTGTAATAATAAACTTTATATGTGTTGACTTCGCTAGTTTTGCCGTAATCGTTATATGTCGCGGTTACGGGCAGAACCCAGGTCGCCGTGCCGTCGCCGTTGTCTGTATATCCGCTGCCCGCGGACATCTTCGAAAAGCCTGTCGAGTTTACGGTCACACCGTCAATCGCGTCCGTGAGTCTGATGAATCTTATGTTATCCGAAGTGACAACCGTAAATGTTACCGTCTCACCGCGCAGAACCTCGGTTTTATCCGCCGTGAAAGAGGAAACAAACCATTCTTCACGGGTATAAACCGCGGTGTATGTTGAATCCGCGGCAACGGGTGAGATTTCGGGCGACCAGCCCGCGAAACAATATGAGAATCCGCCGTCGTCATAATCGGCGGGGGTTTCGCCGTTATATTCGGGAATCGCTCCGCCGGGAACATTTTCATCCGTTTCAACGGTTTCGCCGTTTACGACCCATATTACCGTGAAAGCGGAGGGTATCGAAATGAATTTATACCCGTCAAGCGCCGTTTCGCCGTCCCAGGCTGTTCCGTTTTCGGAGACAGGCTCTGTGTTCACTCTCGCGCCGAGAGCCTTTGTGCCGTCAGTGAGAACACAGCCAGCCGAAGCCGCGCTGCTGTTTGAAACAAGAGTGAGTGACGAATCTTCCGAAACATCAAGCGATTTTGCGTTGAGCGATACCGCGTCACCGCCTGTTGTGAGAGAAGCCGACGCGCCGTTCCTGAACACAACAGAGTTGTTGCATTGCAGCGCTTCGTCCCCCGCGCCGCCTGTCATTGTGATATTCAGGGCGCAGTTGTCAAACGTCAAAACGGAAGCTGTGCAGCAGATGCCTGCACTCCCTTCAAGTCCCGTTGTGTCAAAGTCAATATTCAGCGTGCCGCCGCCCGAGAACACGGGCTTGCTGTCGTATGAGCCGTTGCTTCCGTTGTAGCACGCGATTCCGAACACACGGAGCGTTTCCTCTCCGGTTGAGTTGTTGACAATTGTGTTCTCGCCGTTGAGCGCGATTTTGAACGGAGTTCCCCTGTTTACGCTGTATCGTATGCCGAACTCGTTGGCGCTGTCTCCCGGTCTTGCGGCCGCTTCTATTACCGCTCCGCTGAGCGTAAGCGTGTTCGTGCTGACATCATATTGAACTTTGCCGTCGCCCAGAACATCATTGTAATTGTCGCCGTTTACCTGCGTTCCGCTTACAAACAGGTTCCAGCCCTTTGCCTTCTGCGCCGTGTCGGAGTATTCTTCTCCTCCGAAGGTCACGACAGCGGTATAGATAAAGTGCGTGCTGCTGTCCGTCTGCGTGACGGCCGCGTTGCAGGTTTCCGAATAATCACAGCCCGTGCAGCCGAATACAGCCTGAGCCGACGAACAATCATCGGACCAGACCCATACAGGCTGACCGAATGTGTGCGAATGGTTTTCGAAAAC
Source organism: Oscillospiraceae bacterium (assembly GCA_902787025.1). Taxonomy (GTDB): domain Bacteria; phylum Bacillota; class Clostridia; order Oscillospirales; family Acutalibacteraceae; genus CAG-177. The sequence continues at coordinate 44,202 of CADAER010000025.1, forward strand.
AATATCCTTGTTCCCGTCAAGCGCGGGAGCGTAGGCGTAGCTGTCGCTTGCGTAATTGGAAACGTCCGGAGTAAATGACGGACTGTCGTCAACATTTGTATCGTGAACAAGCACTCTGCCGGGCTCGCCCGAAATGTATATGAGCGCATTGCTTCCGAGCGGATACCAGACGGTTATCTGCTGGCTGTCTCCGCCGAGCACGACATTAGATCTTGATTCGTCCGCCTTGTAGTTGTTATATACCTTCGGGTTGTTGTTTATCTTAAAGTCAACGGATTCGGCATATACGCCGCCAGCGGACTGATTCGCGCCTGTGCAGACATTTCCCGTAACCTCAGCGCTGCCGTCCAGCTCAAACGAGTTGTTCTCTCCCGAAGCGTAAACGCCCGAGCCGCTGCCTCCGCATATGTTTTCGCATACGGCGCCGCCGCTGATTTTGACTTTGTTGCTGCCCGAAGTGCCCGCAATATATATTCCGCCGCCGTTGCCCGCCGCGATGTTGCGTGAGACCGAACCCGAATAAACAAAGACTCTGCCGCTCTCAACATATATTCCGCCGCCGTTGCCCGTCGTGTTACCGCCGGTTACCTTACCCGTTCCCTTTGAGTCGGTCAGTGTGAGCGTGCCGCCCGTGATTCTGAAAACGCTGCCGTCTTGCGTCGGTTCGTCAAGGTTGCGGTCTATATTGTATCCGTTGAGGTTTATCGTGACGGTTCTGCCCGCGGGAACGGTCAGGGGGCCGTCCTGCGCCGTAGCGACGATATCGCCCGAAAGGTTTATCGAACCTGCTCCGCCGTTAATCGCGGACTGGATGTTCGCCCAGGGAATCTCCCACTGGGCAATAACTGTGTAGTCGCCCGCTTCTATGATGTCGCCGGGCTGATAGACTCTGTCGCCGATAAGCCAGCCCGTGAAATTCGCGTATGGCATATATGCGGATGGGTGAAGGTCCGGCAGTTCAAAGTCACCGTCATAAACGATATTTGTATTGAGCGAGCCCGTGCCTCCGTTGAGGTCGTAGCTTATATAGTTGATGTGATGTGTTATCGAATCCGTGTATGTTGCGCCGTCTTTCTCCGCGCTGACCGAAATGGTGCGTGTATTCTCATCGTCAACAAAGGTTGACTCGCAGTGAACCGTCTCAACCTTTCCGCATTTGCCGCAGGTGAATACCGCGTCAGCCTCAGATTCATCAGCCGACCAGTTCCATTCAGGCTCGCCGAAGGAATGTCCCGTAGGCGGAACGACGATGGTTGAAATCTCATATCCGCAGTCAACGCAGTGTGTTTCGCTCTGGCCGCTTTCTTCGCAGGCGGGAGGCTCAACAACATTTACATCCGATGAAATGTGCGACACTCTTTCATATGAGAGCGTGACATCCATATCCTCGTTTATGTCGGAAAGGTCCGCGTTCGAGCCCGTGTATATGTAATGATACTGTTCGTCTCCCGTGTCAATGATGGTTTCAGGCTCGAAGTAATTGAAGCCCTCTGTTTTTGAAACGGAAACCGTTCTGTCTTCCATACCCATCTCTTCAGGGTAGTGAAGAGTGACGTTCCAGCCTATAAGACTCCACTGCGCGTAAAGGGTAACCACCTCGTTACTGACGGATGTTAGGTTGATTGCGAAGCCCTTGTTCGAAATAAAGGTGCCACTGCCGTCGGGTTCGGTGTTCCAGCCGAGGAATTTATATGTTCCCAGCTCGTCTCTTCTTGAGAACGAGTTCGCGGGCAGCTGAAGCGGCGTGTCATAGGTCGCTGTCTTCGTGCTGTTCATGGAGCCTGCTGTCGAGCCGTTTCCGTTAAAGGCGATTTTGTATTTGTTCGCTTTGAGCGCGGCGGTCAGCACGGTGTTGCCCGCGCCGAAGGTGAACTGATTCGCGTCATAATCGTAAACGCCGTCACCCTCCTGGTCGTAGCCGGTGAGCGTGTAGCCCGCGGGAACGGGAACTTCGCTTAAATCCACCCATTCGCCTCTGAACTTGTTCGCGGTGTATACCACGCTGTTCTTCACTTTTACTCTGAGACTATGCTTGAAATAGTAGTAAACCGTAACATCCTTCGTCACCTTGGAGTGACTTTCGTTTCCCGTGCTGAATGTAAATGTGTAAGTGCTTTTGTGATCCGTTCCGCTTGTGCTGCTCAAAAGGTATTCAACACCGGGGCTGACGCCGTCCGCGGATATGTTCTTATATACCTTCCAGCTGTCGCCCGAATCGTTCGTCTCTTTTGAGGGTTCGCCCGCCGAGCCTTTATAGCCTCTCCAGGTAACGCCGTAAATGTCGCAGGCGTTTATGAAAATTCTGCCGGACGCCGTTCCCGCCTGCTGACCTTCATAGAATTCGTTGAAGTTCTCCTCCTGCGGAAGGTTGGGAATAACGGAGTGATGATTGATAATGTTTATTGTTTTGGGGTAAGGGTAGTGAATGGGGTCTATCGGCAGATAGTTGTAGTCGTTCGAGCTGCTGAAACAACTTGACGAGGATGTGATATACGAAGAGCGGACATTTACGCCGTTTACATAAATGTTTACCTCCGCCTTCCACTCGCGCCAGGTAAAGCCGCCGCCGAAATCCGTGTAAACAAGAACATCGCTCGGGAAAGCGGTGCCGAGATCCCTCGTTACTGTCCAGGTGCCGTCGCTGTGGTCGATTGAACTCTTTATGTCGTATTGCTCGATTTCTCTTTCGGTTCCCGTGCCGTTGTTGTCTTTCGCGTAAATCTTGCAATACGCGCTGTTCCAGCCGTCCGCGTCGTCGGTTACTTTTATATCAATTTTAATCACATAGTTTTCGCCGAATTGCAGGTTGGAAGCCGCTTCCGCCTTTATTGACACGGGCGCGGCAAAAACCGCGCCGAAGACGAGCATAAGCGCCAGCATAATGCAGAGCGCTCTTTCAGGCAGAGTCCTTCTTTTATTTCCGGAGAGCATATACGCCATATTCATAACTCCTTACACTTATTCATATTAAAACTATCATAACAGGGGTGACAAAAAGGTGACAGATAAAGCCGGAAGTAAATAATACTATTTTCCCGCGAAAAATATGTTGTGTATATCCGCGGTATATGATATTATTACCGTATAATTATTTTATATAACAGGTAGAATTATGTCAACTCTGCAATATATTCATTTTTCAATAGAAATATGGGGCGCGCTCTTCTGCCTTATTTCCGTCTTTTCGGTTTTCATAACAAGGCATTTCGACCTGAAAGGCGCGCGCAAACTCATCGTGCTCCTTCTGTGCGCCATGCTCCTTATGGTAAGCGACTCGCTCGCCTGGATTTTCAGGGGCAACATAAGCGAAGCGGGCTATTATATTGTGCGAATCTCGAATTTCTGCGCCTTCTTTTTCGGCTTTCTCACAATGCCGCTTGTCGCTGAATACATTTCGCATCTTATCTCCAAGCGATCGGGCATCCCCGGTCTTTACTGGAAATATATCGAGTGGATTCTTTTCGCTGTCGGCACGGCGCTTCTTGTGGCGAACCTTTTCAACAAGTTCATTTACTCGTTTGACGCGAGAAACACCTATTACCGCCTGGGCTACGGTATTCTGCCCGGCTGCATAGCCTTCACGGGCATAATCATAACGCTCGGCGTTGTGCTTCAGTATATCGGATACATGAACAAATTCGAAAAAGCGGCAATGATAATGTTCCTCGTTTTACCCAATGTCGCCGTAATAATACAGACCATGCACTACGGCGTGTCGTTTACGAATATTTCGCTTGTTCTTTCAACATTTCTGCTGTTTGTTTCATACGAGTTTGACTATATGGAATTCAACACCGAAAAGGAAAGAAAGCTCGCCGAGGAGAGAATACGCCTTATCAATCAGCAGGTTCAGCCGCATTTTATTTTCAACACTCTCTCATTGATAAGGCATCTTTGCAAAAACGCGCCCGATGAGGCGGCGGACGCCGTCAACGAGTTTTCGGGCTACCTGCGCGGCTGCACAGATTTTCTCAACGAAACGGACTGCATCCCCGCCGAGAGGGAGCTCGACCTCGTAAAACACTACATTTATCTCGAACAGAAGCGTTTCGGCAAAAGCATAACCGTTGATTATGACATTGACGACACCGGTTTTTCCGTTCCGCCCTTCGCGGTTCAGACCATAGTCGAAAACGCCATAAAGCACGGCCTTCGCTCGCAGAATATAACCAACGGTCTTATATCGCTGCGCACCCGCGCGGAAGGCGGTTATCATATAATCGAAATCGAAGACAACGGAGCGGGCTTTGACACCGACAAACTCAAAGACTCCACCCAGACAGCCCATGTAGGCATAAGAAACACAGCCGAAAGGCTCCGTCTTATGTGCGGCGGAACAATAGATGTCCACAGTGAGCCGGGAAACGGCACAAAGGTAACGATTAAAATACCGAAGGATTAAAAGATGAAAATTCTTATTGTTGACGATGAAGAATATCTGAGAGAAGACCTGCGCGACGCGCTCGAAAGAGTTTCACCCGGCAACGAATACAGTTTCGCCGCCGAATACAACGAAGCGATGAAACTTGTACGCGCCAACGCATTTGACATCGCTTTTCTGGATATTCAGATGCCCGGCAAAAACGGTCTTGAACTCGCGCAGATGATAAAAAAAGAGCGGCCTCATATGAATATCGTTATGGTAACGGCATACAGCCAGTACGCGCTTGACGCGCTCAAGCTCTTTGTCAGCGGTTATCTTCTTAAACCCGTTATGGACAATGACCTGCGCGAAACCCTCGGCAATCTGCGCAATCCCATAGAAAAAGATACCGCCGTGAAAAGGCTCAAGGTCAGGTGCTTCGGCAACTTTGATGTTTTTGCCGACGGAAAACCCGTAGTATTCAAAAGGCAGAGAGAAAAGGAAATGCTCGCATATCTCATATGTCTCAAAGGCGCGTCGGCAAACAGGAACGAAATCTGCGCGGAGATTTTCGACGAGTCCTTCACTCCCGAAAAAGCGATACTCAATTTCAAAACAATTTTTTCTTCTCTGAAAAAAGATTTGACACGCCTCGGCTTTGATAATATACTTATCCATAACAGCAATTCCTATTCCGTAGATACAAACCTGCTGGAATGTGACTATTATGACTACCTTGTCGGAATTGCGGATGAATCCGAAAGTTATCACGGCGAGTTTATGAATCAATACAGCTGGGCCGAATCATATATCTACCTGCTTGAAAACTATTGAAGGTGAGATGCTGAAATGAAAAAGAAAATTCTTTGCGCCGTTCTCATAGCGCTGCTTGTTATCGGAGCTGCCGTTCTTATTATTTTCAGACAAAAAAGTCCCGACGCTTCCCCGAAAAGCGGACAGGGGCAGGCAAGCGAGGAAGCCAACTTTGATATGGAATATTCCGACCGTCTCAACGGAGTTCCCGTAACGGATGTTTCCTCAAACAGCAGCAGCATCGAGGTAACCTACGGCGACGCGGGCTTCACGAGAAAAACCCTCGGTGTTGTTGACAACAGCGACAAACGCAACGACCTTGACGAAAACGGCGAAATGACCGTCGGCGCGTATAATGTCACCCTTCTGGGCAAAAACGGCAGTATTTATGTCGCGAAATGGAGTTACAACAGCTTCGCCTACACCATCTCTCTTGACGGAAACAAGGACGGCGTGAGCCGTGAAGAAATGCAGGAATACATACTGTCCACAAGATAAGGAAATGATATGAAGAAATTATCCGCAATCCTTCTCGCGGCGGCTGTCTGCCTCTGCATATTCACCGCCTGCGGCAAAAAAGAGGAACCGCTCATTGACAGCGGTGATAAAATAGTTCCCACGCAAGCGCCCGAAATGGAAACGGCGAAAACCGAAGATGACATTTTCGGCGCCTTTGAAAGCGACGGTTATTCCGCGACAATCGAAGCGGGCGAAAGCGGTCTTGTTCTTGTTACGATAAAAGGCAAAACGGAAGAAAACAAATCTTCCGAGTGGGTGATAAACGGCTATTTCAGCGAGGGAAACAACCTCATAAACTACATAAACGCCGTGAAATACGAAATCACTTACGACAGAACCGGAGCCGAGAAAAAACGCGAAACGGTTTATGACAACGGAGCGGGCAGAATTCTCTTTGCCTCACCGGATGATTTCATCTGGAAGAACAGTTCCGAATTCATCGAAGACGGCAGCGAATTCACAAGAACAAAATAAAACATAATTTACTTAAAACCCCCGCAGGAGTAATCCTGCGGGGGTTTTGTGGGTTTATTTAACTGTCCGGTGGCGGCTGTCAGTTCTTAGTGTATTTCAGAGTGCCCTGTTTTTCCGTTTCCGTGAGATAGCCTCCAGTTATTTCGGCACCCGGTTTCACGCTGCCGTCGGATCTCTGCGCGAAAATTGTCACCCTGTTGTCGAGCGCGCAGTTATCCGCGTATGAATACGCCACCGTTCCCGCGTTCGGGTTGGCGGGGCGGCTGTTGTCGCTGAACATTACATATTCCCAGCGGATAACGCTCTTATTTGAGCCCGCCGCGCCCGCGAGCGAGGTGTTGTATGGAACTCTGTCGTAATTTGACATACCTATCTGACTGTAATAGCCGGTGAACGCGTCCTGCGGAAGAACGGTTGAGGCACCGTTTTTGTCGTTATAGTTTTTCGAGTAATACGGGCAGCAGTAATACATATAAATCTTGTCGCCCGCTCCGCCTGTCAGGTCTTTGTCCGAAACAGGGTAGTAATAAACTCTGTTTTCTCCGACGAAGCCCTGCGGTCTGAACTCCTCCTGTCTTGTGATAACTATGTCGTAAACCGCTTCGGTGAGCGCTTTTTCTATCGCTTCCTGCCTCTTCGCCTCAGTAGCGCTCTCATCGATTGAAGCCCAGTCAATATGCTTCGAGCGGAAGCCCATATATATGCTCTTGCCTTCAACGCCCTTGTTGAGGTCCATATCGACATACTCGTAACAGCCCTGCGAGAGCAGGTCGCACAGCGCCGCTCTTCTGTTGTTGCCCGTGCCGATATAAAGCTTTGTGTATATGTCTCTGTCCTCTTTGTCGTATTTCAGGTGTATGAAATTGGTCTGGTTGGGGTTTCCGTAAGGCGCCGTATGGTTTTTGTCATACGCGCGGTTTGTCGCGTAGCCGGGGGCCATGGGAGAATTGTCAACCATAATTTCCGTAATCGGCGCGCCCGGATCTATGCCCGTGTTCGTCGTGTAATACAGGAAATACTTTTTGCCGTTCATCTCAATCGCCGCCTGCGTGCCTGCGCATTTATAGACAACCTTCTCGATTTTAAGCTCGTCGGGAGCGTCGGAATCGTTATACTGATAAAGCAGCACGCCCGTAATCGCGAGTTCCTTTTTATCCGTTCTCGTTACGCCTATATAAGCCGCGACGTTGTTTTCGGGAGGAGACTCGGCGGCATTGCCTTCGAACACAATACTTCTCTTGTTATACCAGGCGTCGCTCTGATTGGCTATGGCGAAGTTCGTGTAAACAACCTCGTCAGTGCAGCCCGCGACAGCGGCGTTAAGAGCCTGACCGTCAACCACGGCGTCAACCGCTTTAAGCACTTCATCTTTTGCGCCCGGATTTTTCTCTTTATACTGCGCTCTCGAATAGGTTCCGACCGAAAGCGCCGAAATGTATTTCGGCTTCGCGGGTTCGGGATTCCTCAGATAGATGAAGAGGTTGGTAACCTGCTTTCCGTATCCCGCTTCAGTCGGATTGGTTTCGGTAGTTTTGTTGTTGAAGAAACTGCTGTATGAGAACTCAAACGGTGTCGCGTTGTGCGGATTTTTCATTTCCTGAACGGAATGGAAATCTCCCGTCGCGTCTGTATTGTCAAGGGTTTTGAGGCCTTTGACATTGTAGGCTATGCCGTTCGCCGTTGATTTACCCTTGATTGTTTTGTTTGTTATTACGACATCGGCGAGCTTTATCGGCTCCTTGCCCTGCGTGTAACCCAGCACATACAGTCCCGTCGGGATATAACCCGAAACGGTAAAGCCGTATTTGACATTCTGCGCAAAGGACGAAGTTGTTGTATGACCCGCGCGCACGGCGTTTATGTCGCTTATGGAGAAGTTGACGCCGCCTCTGTCCTTGAAGGTGTTGTTTATGCCGATATATCTCGAAATCCAGCCCGCCTTGTAACTCTGCTGTCCTATGTAACTGCACGCGATATAGTTTAACTGCTGCCCCGAAGAGCTCTTCTTCGAGAGAGTATAGGGAAGGGAATCCGAGAACAGCGTTCCCTGATAAACAGCCGCGTCGTAAACCGCCCTGTGCGGGTTATAGGTGTAGGTGTAAACAAGATTCAACCAATAGCCGCCCGTGCCCGCGCCGAAATCGACGCTGTGATTGAGGCTTGACGCCATATTGTATGAATCCTTGCCGCCTATGACAACCGCGTGCGGTATGCTCTTCGCGTAATTCACGAGGTTCTCGTATTTTTCGTCAAAATGCGAGTTCTTGTCGTTTTTCTTGTAGTCCCTGCCACCTATGAAGAAGAAGCCGGAGAGATATTTCGTGCCCGAGGTGTATTGCGTTTCGGGTTCGAAGTAGAAATACGAGCAGCCGTGTCCCGCCATCGCTCCGACCGTCCTGACCGTGTAGCCCGAGTAGATTCCGTTGGGCGTGGTTTCTTCGGGTGTATCCTCGAGTTTTATGTTGAAGTCATAGGGATAGTCCGCTCCGAAGAGGGAGACGGGCTCCCAGCCGGGCTTGACCTTGTCGAATTTGTTAACTACATGAAGTCCGTCGGCAAGTATCGGCGGTCCCGCGTTTTCATCCTTCGAGTAATACAGAGCGTCCGCCTGTGGCCTTGTCTTGTCATCGCCCACGGCGACATACGCGCCCACATTTTCCACAAACGAGTAGAGCATACTTCCGCGGTATGTAGGAGTGCCTTCGGGCTTGCCCGCGTAAGGACTTACCCTGATATCCCTGACGGCGTTGTTCTTGTCGGATGTAATTGCGTAGCCGACAAAGGTGGCGTAGGAGCTGCCGGGCGAAAGGTTTGCGTCGAGAATATAGAACTTTTTATCCTTCGCGAGTATTTTCGCCTTTGCCTCCGCTTCGGTCTTGCCGACCGAAACAATAAGGTCTTCGATATAACTGTTGCTGCCTTCTTTTTTCTCGCCCTCCGAATCGGGTTCGGGGGATGCGTTTGTTATGGAATAATCGGTGCGGTAATGGATATAACAGCCGCGGACGCTGTCTTTTTCACAGAAGGCGTTTGTGTTCGCGACATTTCTCTCGCCGAAGAATTTAATACTGTCATAGCCGTTGAGCTTCGCGCTGTTTCCGTAAATAATATTGAATATTCTGCCGTCCGAGTCCGCGCGTATCGGGCTTCCCACTCTCGTGTCGCTCGTGCAGGCGATAAGGCACCATTTATACTGCTTGGAGCAGTTGAGGTCGCCTACCTTGTTCTCACTGTTGCGAACGGATTTATACCGAACGTTTATGGTTCCGTTTGCGGTGTCGGGAGCGTCAAAAATATATTCGGGTTTTACGGTGTGGTCTCGGTCCTTGTCTATTTCCTGAACCTTTTCGATAATCCATTTCACGAGCGCCCAGATAAGCTGGAACGCGATTACAAGCACGGTCACGACAAGAAGGCCGATGCCCATCCACGAAACAATCGAAAGCGCCGAAATGCAGAACGCGCTGAACGCCGTTTCAGCCGCGGCGCAGGCAACGCAGATTTTAAATGTAACCTCTGCCACGCCGACAAGCACGAAAGCCGCGCCTACGGCGATATCTATCCATTTGAGGACCATCTGTATGTCTTCGTCGATTTTGTCGAGACTGCTCGTCACGCCGAGAGACAGTTCCGCCTTCTGTTTTCTGACCGCGTCGGATGTGAACGCTATCTGCGCGTTTTCGATATCCTCGCCGTCTATATCCCAGAGCGAGACGGAAACTCCGTCGTTGTAGTTCTTTATTTCTTTTTTCGCGTTTTCGAGCTGCTCTTCGTAATCGGTAAGCTTCGTGTTTTCACCGAGATTCGCTATGGCGCTGACGAAGCCCGTGCGCGAAAGAATTTCAACCTGATTGTCGGTCATAGCCTCAACCACCGGGTAAAGCTGCATAAGGTCAACAGTCTCGGAGGTTTTTCTGCCGATGCTCAACAGCCAGTCGCCGAGCTTCATTCTGTCGTTGAAATCATACTGATTGAGCGTGTTGTATGCGGCGATGAAGAGCAGGTCGGTATCTTTTTCCTCAAGGTTTTCCATCTGTTCAACGGCGTTTTCCATTGAGTCGAACATTTCATTTTCGGTAATGTTTTTCTCGTTGTATCTCGCCGCCGCGTTTTCATAATATGTGGTGAAATCCTGCAGGGCAGAAAAGAGTTTTTTCGCAAGGTCGTTATACTGCCTGTGAAGGTCGTCCTCTTCGTCTTCGGTAAGCCCCGCGTCAAAATCATCCCAGAGAGAACTCAGGCGTATTCTCTGCGCCCAGTTCGCCGTAAATGTGGACTGCGTGTCCATATCATAGTTGTTCTCATATGGCGCTATGCCGATATTGAGAAGACCGAGCACATTGTTTACCGCGCCCGCGCTCGCTTTGACAAGCATTTTTACGAAGAAGTCAATATCCGCCTCGCCGTTCAGAATGTAGTCGCCGAGTTTCGTCTTGTTCTTGTCACCGATGTCGAACAGGTTGAGTCCCTTGTATGCTTCAAGCGCCTTGGGGCTTCCCATTTCATAATTCGCCGCGAACTCGTTTGCGGTTGAGAACAGCACCTGCGCCGTTCCCTGCTGCTGTGACGCGAGATAATTCTGAATACCCTTGTAGTCATACATCTGGTATCCCGTATCCATAGCCATCATACGGATATCCGTGAGCGCCTTGTCTTTATCCGTCGTTGTCTTGTAGCCGATATAGACGCTCTCGCCTGTGCCTGTGCCCGAGTTGAGGTCGGGTGAAAGGAAGGTGTAGCCGATGCTGTTGAAATACGCCTGCGCGTCGGAACCAGAGCCCTGATACATTTTTATATCCTGAACATACTGAACGGGAACGGTGGATTCCGCGAATGTTCCGAGTGTGCCCGCAAGAGCCGTGATAAGACCTACCGCTATGCAGAAAGCGGAGAACAGCAGACCTTTTCTTTTAATTTGCTGTTTCATTTTTACGGGCACCTCCTTTTTTCTTTTTGTAAATCAACGCGGCGGCAACAGCCGCGACAGCCGCCGCGGGTATGCCGACAAGCACAACCATCCTGTGTCCTCCGAAAAGAGTCGCCGTCACTACGGGAGTGTCAAGTTCCTGTTCGGAGACGAATTCCATCGTGCCGTTTTCGGGGTGGAAATACCGCAGCTGGTATTCGGTGATGTGCTTAGAAACGGAAACCGCTCCTCTGTCGCCGCGGTAAAAATATATTTCCGAGCCTTCGTACAGACCGCATGACTCAAAGAACGTGTCTTTCTGTGAGCTGTTTGTGTCGTCAAGGCACAGATTCGGTCCGTTGTAAGACGCTTTGTTGTCTTTGATAATCATTTTGCCGCCTAGCGAAATCGTGTTTTCCTCATAAACATAAACCGCGCCGCAGCTTCCCGAACGGTTGCCCGTTATGGTGTCGTCCTGAAGAACAACGCCGTTGCGCCCGACAAACACGGCTCCGCCGTAGGTGCCGGCTTTGTTTTCATACATACCGCAGTTTTCGACAAGAATCGGTTTTGTGTCTGCGCCAATGCCGTTGATATAGAGCGCTCCTCCGTTCTCTCCCGTTACACTGCGTCTGAAAGTGCAGTTCGTGATTTTATATCTCGACTTTCCTTTAAATGCGAAGATATAGGCCGCGCCGCCGAAATCTTCGCAGACATTTCCGGTAAACAGGCAGTTGTTTATTTCGCAGTCAATCGGTCCGTCGGCGTCGTAGTCGCTGAGGTAAATGGCGCCTCCGCTGTCCTCGCTGTAACAATCCTGGAATATTACATTGTCAAGTCTTATTGTGCATGATTTCTTGGGGGCGGCAATTCCTCCGCCGTTGCACTCGTCATAACTGTCAATGGTCTGGCAGAAGAAGATGCGGCAGTCTTTCATATTGAGCTTCGAACCGTCTTTGAGAAGGATTGCTCCGCCGTCTTCGTCCGATGTGCATTTGTAAATCGTGCCGCCGAACATATTGAATGTTGCGTTCGGTCTCACGTGAACGCCGCCCGCTCCGTTTTCGCTCGCGCCGCCCGTGATAACTCCGCCTAAAATGCCGTCGTAGCCCTTGCATTCGGGGTTGCTGTCCTTTATGGTGAAAACCGCTCCGTCGCCTACATAGATAACCTCGCCGTCATCCGTCTGTTTGCCGTTCCTCGCGCGGTTTATATAATGCCCGTTCAGGTCAATCGTAACTGTCGAATTGTTCGGAACAATAAGACGCTCGTCCTTATCGTAGTTTGAGCCGAGCACAATCTCGACGCCGGAGCCAGATGCCGCGTATGCTTTCGCTGCGTTCCAGGCCGCTTCCGCCGAGTTGTGTTTTTCCATCTTCGTCATTCTGCCGCCGCTGAAAACCTGAACCACCGACTCGGCAGTGTTCTTTATGATTATTTCGCCGTTCGACCCGAGAATAAGGGCGTCTCCCTCCTTCGCCGGCTTGAAAACAGCGGTGGGAGTGCCTGTGTTGTATGTATTGTATTTCATAACGGCAGCCGGGTTGTTGCCCTCGCCCGAAAGCGAAATCTTTTCGTTGCAGGTGAGCTTGCCCGAAAGCGTTATGTATCTCGCGAGACTCGAATGAATATCGTCGTTCTGACCGTCAACAAGGTTGCCCGAAACAGTCGGCGAACCGCTGATATTGAAATCGCCCGCGTTGAATATTCCGCCGCCGTAACCCGTCGCGGCGTTTTCCTGAATTTTTACATTGTCGATAATTGTCTTTTTGATATTGCCTACGGATTTTATATATGAACCTTCCTCAATTGTGACGGTGCAGCCCGTCGCGTTGTATATGCCGCCGCCGTTGCGCGAGCGGTTGTGATGTATGACGCCGCCCTTTACAGTCAGCGTGCCGTATGAGGAATCCGATGAACCGTTGTAGATTCCTCCGCCGCAGCCGTAAGTGTTGTCGGTCGCCTTGTTGTTGTAAATCGTGCCGCCCTCTATGGTAGTGTTGCCGTAGTTGCAGATTCCGCCGCCGTTGAGCGCCGCTCCGCCCCTGATTTCGCCCGCGTTTGTGCCGGATGTGTCTTTGAGAACAAATGTCGCGCCCGGCATAACGGTTATGACGCTGCCGCCCTCGACGCATACGGCAAGACCTCTGTCAAGCGTTTTGCCGTTCAGGTCGAAGGTTACTGTTTTTCCTTCGGGGACGACAAGACCGTGAGTGATCGTCAGACTCATTGACAGTCTTATGTCGCCGCCCTTATTGAAATTGTTTATGAGAGCGGTTTCCGTTCCCGCCTGGATAACCGCGGAGACTCCGACGGACATTGCCGTCAGAAGAATAATCGCCGAGAGCAGAAACGGAATTATTCTGTGTTTCAACTGATACACCTCGCTTAGAAGTGAGATTGTTTTCAATCCGCGGGAAAAAGCGGATTACGCGGCAGCTGCTTCTCTCTTTTTCTTTCTCGCCGCTTTTGTTACAAAAGCTGAGATAACAGCGCCCGCCACAATGCCGCAGGAGCCTGCCGCAGCAAGCGTGCCTGTGGAGAAATTCGACGCCGCCGTGTCTGGAGCCGAGGAGCCGCCCTCGGTTTTGAAATAGATCATCACGCTCGGCGCGTCATTGTTCCAGTCGTAAAGCCCGCTGTTGAGGTTGAAAGCGGAGCCCGAGCCGAACAGATGAACACCCGTTGTGTATCCGGGAGGAACGTCTGTGTCGTCAACCTTGACAAGAAGAGTGTCCGCGAGAATCGGGGCGAATGACTGACTCTTCTGCGCGTAGAGCGCCAGCCATTGTTTGCCGACATCGCCGTTCATATCGGCGAAAATGCCGGATGTGCCGTAGTATTCCGCGCTCTCCTGTCTGTTGCACTCAACCGCCGTGTAGTAGACGGAAAGATTCTTGATAACTATTTTTTCGCCTTTTTCGTTGTAGGCGGTGATATCCTTTTCCTCAACCATATATTTCGGAATCGGCGTGAACTCAACCTTATAGTAATTCACGAGGTCCTGATATGTCAGGTATGTTGACAGCGCCGCGAGGGCGACCATCGCTATTGAGAAGCCGATTGACAGATATCTGCACAGCTTGCCCTGCTCGGCGATTCTCGCCACTCTGCCTTCATACTGCCTGGCTTTGTTGCCCATTGTGCGTATGTAATTGCTTCTGAGGTCAATCAGGTAGTCCTGCAGGTTCATATACTCCTGACTTGACATCGTTTTGCCTATTTCCGATACCATCGCGTAGCCCGCTTTTTCACAGCACCACTTGGTAACTTCAATGTCCGCCCGGATGGCGTTTGCCATTGCCTGAAATTCTCGGTATTTGTTTACAAGTCCCATATAAACGGAAAGTGAAATGCCGAGACCCGCCGCGGAAGCGATTGTGGCGCTTATTGAAAGAAGAGTCCACCAGTTCAGCGGGAAGGCGGAAGGATTGTCGCTGTTGAGATTCTTCTGGGCGAACTCCGCGCGAATGGCGTCGCTCGTCATTGCTACGCCGCCTTTCTGGTAAAGGTCTCTGTTCACGCCGTCATAAACGGATATTTCGTCGATTTCCTCCATTACCTCGTCTTCATACGCATCCGAAATAGTTCCCGCGATAACGACAAGGTCGGAGAGCGAAACAAAGTCGAGACCCGCTCTCTGTCCGTCCGACAGAGAAGCGACAAGCGGATAAAGCTTTGTTATATCTTCCTCAATATCTTCATAAGGCTGCGTGAAGAAATCGAAAAGAGTGCCGTCGCCGTAGCCGACATTTTCAAGATATTCTTTTACAATAATATCGGTAAGGCTGTTCGCGAACGCCTCGCCGTTGAGTTCCGCCTCGGCGGTTATCCTTGCGTAAGCGTCGAGCTGTTTTTCATCCGCCGTAGTTATGTCGAAGTTTTCGAGAATTTCCTTGTCCTCGTCAGACAGAATCTCGAATTTTTCAATATCCTCTTCGGCCTCGCCCGCTTTAAGAAGCTGCTCCCTGAATGTCTCCCAAAGAGCGAGAATCTTTTTCGCGTCGTCCTGATACATAAGGGCGAGTTCCTTCTCCGCATCTGTGGGGAGCATATCCATAGCGTCGATAAGATCTTCATAGGTTATTGAAGTGAAGCGGTCAACCCAGGAATCATCTTCCGTATCCGTCGCCTTGACGATAAGCCTCTCAATAAGCAGAATCGCGTTGCCGTTGCCCTGGGCGAGTATTGTGAGAATATCCGTGTGCTTTCTCTTTTCCTTTTTGGGAAGAGCGCTGTATTTTTTGGTGCTAAGTTCAACAGCGTCGGTTCCTTTTTTCTCGGATGCCGAAAGAAGGTTGTATTCGCTTAAACCCATTTCATATTTCGTTTCGTTGAGAAGCAGGTCGCCGAGACCTCTGTCGCTGCAGTCATCGTCGGTGAATTTATTGAGCAGGTCGTGAATATACCGCGCCCTCGCCTTGTTTTCTTCATTTGAGGAGTTGTAATTCGCCCTGTATTCCTTTATCGCGACAAGGAAGTTGTCAACAAAGGGGATAATCTGGCTTTTCATCTGCCCTTCCATAAGAGCGTCATACGCCGCGGCGGAATATCCGCCTTTCATATTCATAAGAGCAAGGTCGGTTATCGCCTCGCTTCTCTTTGTCGTGGTTTTGTAGCCCATAAGGACGGCTTTGTCGCCCTTTGAGCCCCAGCCGCCGCCCGCGTCCTGATTGAGGTCCACGGGATTGCCGTTCTCATCTTTCAGGATTATATATCCTTTGAGCGATTCAAGCGCCTTTTCGGCGTTTTCTCCCATGCCGATTTTAACCTCGCTTATGTATTCGGGAACAGAGTCCGCGAACACCTGAGCGGGCATAACGGCGACAATAAGAACCGCCAGCAATATCGATGTGATTATAAAAGATAATCTTTTCATAACAAATCCCTTTGAAATTCTGAATTACGCCGCCGCTTTTCCGCTTTTCTTTCTGCCGACTGCGGCTGCCGCGATGCCTGAAATCAACGCTCCGAATGGCTAAATTGCCCGCGGTGAAGTTCGAGCCTGACGCGCCGGCGGATGAGGAGTCTGTCTTGTAATAAACCATAACGGATGGCGCGTCCTTGTTCCAGTCGTAAATCTCGCTGTTGAGGTTGAACGCCGAGCCCGAGCCGAACATATGAATACCGGTCGTGTAGCCCGCGGGAATATCCTTGTCGTCAACCTTTACAAGCAGTGATTTCGCAAGTATGGGCGCCTTGTCTTCGTTTTTCTCGGCGTAGAGGGCGAGCCACTGCCTGCCGATATCGCCGTTCATATCCGCGCAGGTGCCGAGCATGCCGAACAGTTCGTCGTCAGCTGTTCTGTTGGTTTCAACAGCCTTGTAATAAGCCGCCTGATTCTTGAAAACCGTCTTGTTGCCGTATGCATCATACGCGTAAATGTCTTTTTCATCAATAATATAGTGAGGAATCGGCGTGAATTCAACCTTGTAGTATGCAACCATTTCTCTGTATGTCAGGAAAGTCGCCAGCGCCGTCAGAAGAACCATCGCCACCGTGAAACTTATCAGAATTTTATTGCAGAAAGCCGATTTGCCCATCAGCACCCGTTCGCTTTCCTTGTATTGCGCGCTTTTTGGAATCAGGAGGTCATAAGCTCTTTTGGTGGGCCTGGTAAAATTATTCAGCTCGGCTTCCCATTGCAGCGTTTCATTGTTTATATAGCGTCCGAAGTTGCTGACTATAAATTTGTGCTCCTCGGTAACCTGCTTCGAAGCGGCTCTGAGCGCCTTCGAGGTAATACCCTTGAGAACAGCCGAACCGACAAATCCTACCAGCGACACGCCGGCGAAAACATAAAGCACAGCGGGGCCCGCGCCGAGAGTAAAGGAATCGGGAATCTCTTCCTTCAAAGCCGCTTTCTTGCGCAGGGCGTCGCTTGTGAGCGCTACGCCGCCCTTCTGAAATACCGCGCGGTCAACTCCCTTGTAGAGAGATTCGCTGTCGATTTTGTCAAGCGCGCTTTTGTCGAACGCATCCTTGTCAATCTCAGCCATAAGAACAAGGTCTTTCAATGAAACAAAGTCGAGACCCGCTCTCTGACCGTCGCTCAGAGCGGCGACTACCGGGTAAAGCTCGGTTAAATCGTCGAAATCGCGCGAGAAGAAATCGAGCAGAGTGCCGTCGCCGTATTCACAGGCTTTGAGATATTCGCAGACAGCTACCGTCGATGCGCTGTCAACGAATTTTATCTGCTTTGATGTGTATTCGGTATAAGCATTCGCGAGGTCGATATAGTCATCCATATCGGCGCTGTCGGATTTGAAACTCTCTATTCTTTCGGTAAGGGCTTCAATTTCGGCATTGCTTAATTTTTCTACCGTTTCAGCCGCTTTGTCCTGCGATTTTATTTCATCCTGGAAATCCTTGATTTTGACAAGAAGTCTTTTCGCGTCGTCTTCATAGAGCCTGTCCAATTCGTTTTCCGCTTCGGTCGGAAGCATACTCATCATACCCGCGTATGCTTTAACCAGAGAATTATAGGACATATCCGAAATGCGTTCAATCCAGGAGTCTTCTTCGGTGTCGGATGCCCTGACCAGAAGATTCTCGATAGCTATTGTGCTCTCGCCGTTTGACTGCGCGAGTATCGTGACTATGTCGGCGTGCTTTTTCTTTTCCGCGTCCGAAAGCTTCGCGTAAGCCTTGTCGCTTTCCTTGAGGATGTCGGTCTTTTCCTTTTCCTCGGCGGAAAGAGCGTTGTATGCTTTCAGACCCATTTCGTATTTCGTTTCGTTCATGAGCAGTTCACCGAGAGCCGCTCCGCCGCAGTCATCATCCGTGAACTTGTTGAGAGCAAGACGGACATACTGCGCCCTGTGTCTGTTCAGAGCGATTCCGCCGGCCAGGTTTTCCCTGTATTCTTTTATTGTCGTAATAAAACTGTCAACAAGCGGAATAATCTGACTTTTGATGTTTGACTCCAGAAGAGCATCGTATTCCTGAACGGAGTAGCCGCCTTTCATATTCATAAGAGCGAGGTCTGTTATCGCTTCGTTTTTGTCTGTTGTGGTTTTATAGCCGAGATATACTACCTTGTCGCCCTTTGAGCCCCAGCCGCCACCCGCGTTGTCGTTGAGATCAACGGGGTTGCCCTTGTCATCAGACAGGATTTTATAACCCTTGAGCGCGGCTTCGGCGTCTTCCTTCTCTTTGCCCATGCCGATTTTTACTTCGCTTATGTATTCGGGAAGAGCATCGGCGAACACCTGCGCGGGCATAACCGCCGCCGTAAGCAGTGCGAGAATTATCGCGGTGATTATAATCGTGATTTTTTTCATATTACTTGTCCTCCCTGAGGATTCCTTTGCTTACGCTGCCGCCTTTTTGCTCTTTTTCTTATCCGCCGCCGTTACTGCAATCGCGGAAACAAGCGCTCCGAAAGCAAGTCCGGCGCCGCCCGCGAGAGCGAGATTACCCGCGGTGAAGTTTGAACCGGATGTGCTCGCCGCCGAGGCGGTTTCGGTTTTGAAATAAACCATAACGCTCGGCGCGTCCTTGTTCCAGTCGTAAAGCTCGCTGTTGAGGTTAAACGCCGAACCCGAGCCGAACATATGAATACCCGTAGTATAGCCCGCGGGAAGGTTTGTGTCATTTACTTTTACAATAAGCGAGTCAGCGAGTATGGGCGCGGCAACATCGCTCGTCTGCGCGTAAAGGGCGAGCCACTGTCTGCCGACATCGCCGTTCATATCGGCGCAGTTGCCGAGAGTGCCGTAAAACTCATCTGCCGGGCCTCTGTTGCACCTGACCGCTTTATAATACGCCGCCTGATTCTTTATTACCTCTTTTTCGCCTCTTTCATTAAACACGGTAATATCAGCCTCATCCACCATATAGTGGGGAATCGGAGTAAAGTCAACTTTATAGTAATTAACCATATCGCGGTAGGCAAGATATGTCGTGATGAGGGCGATAATGACAGTCGCAAAGGTCAGACCGGCAGAAAGATAGTTGAAATAGCGCGACTGAGCGGCCGCCGTCTTTTTGAAGCTGTCAAGATACTGCTGATAGGTTCCGCCTTTGTAGAGGTGATCCGAAAGCCCGGGGAAATCCTTCACAACCAGTCTTGCGTTCGGCACATCGTTTACCCAGTTGGTGAGAGATGAAATTCTCAGATAGTTGCGGACTTTTACCGTAACATTTGCGAGAAGAGTTATTGCCATTGCCGAGGCTGAAATGCCTGTGATAACAACAAATATCCATGAAAGCGGACTTAACAGACTGCCGGCGTCTTCCTGCTGAATAAGAGCTTCCGAACGCAGCGCGTCGCTTGTGAGCGCGACGCCGCCCTTCTGATAAATACCGCGGTCAACGCCTTCATATATCGAAACGGGGTCTGAAACATCGCCCGTCATTTTGCAGTAGGTCGATTCGTCCGTGAGGGCAATTGCGAAGAGTTCCCTGAAATTGATGAATTCGATACCCGCTTTCTGACCGTCCGTAAGAGAAGCGACGAGGGGATATATCGATGTGATATCTTCCTCAACCTCCTCAACGGGGCGCATAAAGAAATCGAGGAGAGTTCCCTCGCCGTATTCGATTGTTCCGAGATAATCGTAAATCACGGCGATTTCCGCCGCCTGACTTGCCTCGGCCAATTCGGACTGCGCTTTTGCGTAGTCTTCAAAAACCTGCGCCGCGTCTTCAACCGATTCGCAGTTTTCTATATCGGCGTATGCCTGAACTGCCGACTCATATTCGTCATAGTCGAATTTTTCGAGTTTTTTCACCGCGTTGTCATAATCCGCGAGTTCCTTCTGAAATACATCCCACATATTGAGAATTTTCTTCGCGTCATCCTGATACATAAGCGCGAGTTCCTTTTCCGCGTCGGTGGGAAGCATATCTATGGCCTTGGCAAGGTCATCGTATGTTATTTCCGAAAAACGGTCAAGCCAGGTTTCGTCATTCGGGTCGGTCGCCCTTGTGATGAGGTTTTCCATAATAAGAGTGGCTTTGCCGTTTGACTGCGCGAGAATGGTAAGAATATCCGCGTGGTTTTTCTTTTCCTCATCGGAAAGCTTGTCATAGGCCTTGTCGCTTTCTTTGATGACATCTGTCTTCGCCTTTTCCTCATCGGAAAGAGCGTTGAACGCCTTCAGACCCATTTCATATTTTGTTTCTTTGAGAAGAAGTTCGCCCAGTCCCTTGCCGTCGCAGTCGTCGTCGGTGAGCATATTGAGAGCGGTGCGGACATATTTCGCCTTGAATCTGTTAAGGGCGTTGCCCGATTTCATATTCTCCCTGTATTCGTTTATAGCCGAAAGAAAGCCGTCAACGAAGGGAATAATCTGGCTCTTCATCTGCGCTTCCATAAGGGCTTCGTATTCCTGAACGGAGTAGCCGCCCTTCATATTCATAAGGGCAAGGTCGGTTATCGCTTCATTGCGGTCGGTTGTGGTTTTGTAACCGAGATAAACAACCTTCTCTCCTTTTGAGCCGAGACCGCCGCCCGCGTTCTGATTCAGGTCAACGGGGTTGCCCTTTTCGTCTGAAAGAATCTTGTAGCCTACGAGCTCCCTGAGCGCGTCATCCGAGGTTTTGCCCATACCTGTTCTTACTTCGCTTATGTATTCGGGAAGAGAATCCGCGAATACCTGCGCGGGCATAACCGCCGCCGTAAGCAGTGCCATAACGAGGGCTGTGACAATCAGTGCAATTCTTCTCATTTTGATAATCTCCTTGTATCTTTATCCGGTCCGCCCGTAAACGCGAACCGATATTTTTTACACATTATTGAAGCGTTTTACGACGCTTTTCTCTTTTTCCTGTCTGCCGCAGATACGGCGACAGCGGAGACAAGCGCTCCGAGAACAAGTCCCGCTCCGCCCGCGAGGGCTAAACTGCCCGCGGTGAAGGTTGAACCGGATGTGCTCGCCGCGGAGGAGGTTTCGGTCTTAAAATAAACCATTACGGAAGGCGCGTCCTTGTTCCAGTCGTAAAGCTCGCTGTTGAGGTTGAACGCCGAACCCGAGCCAAACATATGGATACCCGTCGTGTAGCCCGCGGGAACATCTTTTTCGCTGACCTTTGCGACAAGCGATTTCGCGAGTATCGGCGCCGAGACATCGCTCTTCTGCGCGTAGAGCGCGAGCCATTGCTTTCCGACATCGCCGTTCATATCCGCGCAGGTGCCGAGAGTGCCGTAAAACTCATCCGAGAAGTTCCTGTTGCACTCAACGGCTTTGTAATACGCCGCCTGGTTTTTCAAAACCGTCTTTTCGCCTTTTTCGTTGAAGACGACAATATCCTTTTCGTCAACCATATAGTGGGGAACAGGCGTGAATTCAACCTTGTAGTATTCAACCATATCCCTGTATGCGAGATAGGTGGTCACGCCCGCAAGAATAATGGTGGCGATTCCCAGTCCTATCGAAAGCTTGAAGCACATCGCGGACCTGGACGCGTAAACATCCTGAATGAATCTCGACTTCGCGAGCGTGATTCCGCTGTCGCTTACATATATCTCTTCGGTGATGAATTTACTTAAATCACCGCCCGCTTTGAGCTGAGCATTGAAAGCTTCCGTAACGGATTTGCACAGGCTTTCATAAACATTTGAGGCAACCGCCGTGCCGATTGTCGAAATCATAATCGCTTCGGTTACCGCCATAACGATAAGAGTCCAGTTGCTCAGCGCTTCGCCGTCGTCCTCAGCCGCGACCTGTGCCGCTTTCGTTCTCAGAGCGTCGCTCGTGAGGGCAACGCCGCCTTTCTGGTAAATCGCCCTGTCGACTCCGTCATATATTGATGTTTTCTCAATTTCGTCAAGAGAAACATCGTCATATCCCGCGGAGGCCGACATCGCTATAAGCACAAGTTCTTTGAGCGAAACGAAATCGAGTCCCGCCCTCTGACCGTCCGAAAGAGCCGCGACAAGCGGGTAAAGAACCGAAATATCCTTACTAATCTCTTCTTCGGGCGTTGTGAAAAAGTCGAACAGCGTCGCGTCTCCGTAGCCGATATTCTGTAAAGCGTCGTGAATACCGATTATTTCAAGCGCCTGCGTGAGATTATCCGTCACGGAAACAGCATCGTTATACGCTTTGACCGCTTCGGTCAGCTCGGCTCTGTCGGGATTTTCGTCAATGCCGCTGAATATTTCAACATTTTCTTCGAGGGTGTCTGTGTCGCATTTATCGGCGTATTTTTTACATTCCTCATATCTTCCGAGTTCCGAAGCGAAGCTGTCCCACATTCCGAGGATTTTCACCGCGTCGTCGTAATAGAGTTTCGCCGCCTCGCTCTCCGCGTCCGTCGGGAGCATTTCCATGGTGCCGAGCAGGTCGTCGTATGTTATGCCCGCAAAACGGTCGAGCCAGGTGTCGTCAGCCGTGTCGGCGGTTCTCGTTATGAGGTTTTCCGTCATAAGCGTAGCCTTGCCGTTTGACTGAGCAAGTATTGTGAGAATATCCGCGTGGTTTTTCTTTTCTTCTTCAGAGAGCTTTTCAAAAGCCTTGTCGCTCTCCTTTATGACATCGGTTTTTTCCTTTTCTCCGTCGGGAAGAAATATTATGGCCTCGTTATATACCTTTATGCCCATTTCGTATTTCGTCTCGTTGACAAGCAGGTCGCCGAGACCTTTGCCCGTGTCATCGTCAATAAATTTGTTGAGTATCCCTTTTATATATTCTGCCCGCTGTCTGTTCGCGGGGTTTTCCGATTTCAGGTTTTCCCTGTATTCGTTTATCGCGACAAGGAAGCTGTCAACGAAGGGTATAATCTGACTCTTCATCTGCGCTTCCATAAGCGCCTCGTATTCCTGAACGGAGTAGCCGCCCTTCATATTCATAAGAGCGAGGTCTGTTATCGCTTCCCCGCGGTCTGTTGTGGTTTTGTAGCCGAGGTAAACGACCTTTTCGCCCTTTGAGCCCCAGCCGCCGCCTGCCTTTTTGTTGAGGTCAACGGGGTTTCCGTCCTCATCCGAAAGGATAACATATCCCGCGAGAGCCGCTTTCGCGTCCGCAGCCTTTTTATCCATACCGACTTTAACCTCGCTTATGTATTCGGGAACAGAGTCCGCGAACACCTGAGCGGGCATAACCGCCGCCGTAAGCAGCGCGAATATTATCGCGGTGAATACAATCGTGATTTTTTTCATATTACTTGTCCTCCCTGAGGATTCGTTTGCTTACGTTGCCGCC
>CADAER010000026.1 GCA_902787025.1 Oscillospiraceae bacterium
GATGTTTCCGGCTCGGGAGTTTCCGCCTGAGGGACTGTGCTTTCGGTATAGTAAGCGGTAGTAGGGTCGTAAACCGTGTTTTCGATTATTTCCGGAGTTACCGTTTTTGCGGTTGTTGTTTTCCCGCCTGCCGTTGTCCGTTCCGTTTTGGTTTTATCTTTTGCTTTCGCTTTTGTTACCGAGGTAACATCATTCTGAGTTTTGGGTGCGGTTGTTCTGTGCGTTATTTCGCGTTTTGTTCTTGAAACGGGCTGTGTCGTTTTCGCGGCGGGCTGAGTCTGTTTTGTTGTCGCCGCCTTTGTCGTGCCCGGAGTTACAGGCGCTCCGCCGCCTGATGACGCGGGCTTTGCGGCTGTTGTCGGTTTCGCCGTGACCGGCGCCGTTGTCTCTTCTGGAATAACAACTTTTACTCCCGCGTTGAGGTCGTAGAGTCTTCCCATACCGTTTTGCATACGGTAAATCGAAACAAGCGAATAGAGAACCTGCGTTGTGGCGGAAAGGTTATACGCTCCGCCCGATGTATGAGAAAAGCCGTGATCCGTCGCTTTGTATGAAAGCATAAAATCAACGGCTGAATTTTCGTTTTTGATAAAGCGGCTGTCGGTCATGGGGTTTATGCCGAGAGAGGTCAGCGCTACTATGACCTGCGCCGCGCTTTCGGGGTTTTTGTCGCTGTAATAGCTTTTGTATCCGCCGTCGTCATACTGCTTTGACGAAAGCAGAGCGAGCGCTTTATCAACGGCGGCTTTTACCGACGAATTGCTTTTGTAATAAGGCGCGAGGCACTGCACGGTCATTGCCGTTATGTCAACATCCGAGGTGCCGACAGTAGTATTGAGAGCCCAGCCGCCGTCGTCATACTGCTCCGAGAGCAGTTTTTCAATCACTTCATCCGCCGTGTATTTCGAGGATGAATAGCCGTTTGTGATAAGGTGAAGCCCGAAAATATTGCTCATTATTCCGAGCTCGCCGATTTCCTCATTTACGGTTTTTTTGACATACGCGCGGTTTGTTCCCATCGCCGCGAAATTGAGTGCGTAGCGCTCCTTTGTGGTGGGTGAGGAGGAAACGCCTTTCTTTTTAAGGGCGGCGGCGTAGTCTGTGTAATCGTATTTGCCGCCCGCATACTGAATAAGAGAAAACACATACCAGTCTGTGGTTGAGCCCGCGTTTTCCGAGTAAACGCCGTCAACAAGGCTCTGGACGGAATCAACTCCGTTCGCTTTCATCTCGCCGCGCAGAACAGAGGTGATTTCGTCTTCGATATTCTGCCCGGAAACAGCATAAGCCCGGGTGCAAAAAGCCCCGGGCGCAGCCGTCATAATTATTGAGATTAAAACGAGTATGAGGGATAGGACCTCAACGGGTTTTCTCTTCATAATTCATAAATTATTGTGCAAAAAGTCCTTTGATAAGGTTTACAATGTAGTTGAAGTAGTAAGAAAGGATGTTGCCGATATTGAGCTTTGCGTTTACGGAGCAGGCGGGAGGAGTGATAATCATACCCTCTGTTGCCGAAACAGCGGAAATAACGCCTTTGCCGACAGCGGTAACGGTAATTGTAGCTTTGCCGTCTTTGTCGGTGATAACGTCGGTGCCTTTGCCGTTTACAAGGATTTCTGCGCCTTCAACGGGAACGCTTATGGGATTATAGTTTTCATCCCAGCCGATTTTGCTTAAAGTGAGTTCCATTTCGGAATAAGAATCGACTTCGGCTTCCTTCTTGTCAAAGAAAGCGTAATTGTCCGAATAAGTGTCGGCATCCTTATATGAGAAAGCGTAAACATAGTCGCCGTCCGCTACGGGATCCGCAAGAGACCAAGCCATATTGTCGTTTACATAATAGCCGAGGCTGCCTTTGTTTGTGTCGCCCCAGAGCATAACGAGGCTGATGCCCGCGTAATCGCCGGTTGTTACTGTTGATTTGTAGCCTTTTTCCGCGCCGCCTTCATAGAACTGCTCGTGAGCGCAGTAAAGAGCGTCGTTGATTGTAATGGAATTGTCTTTGTCAACATCCGTTACGCTGACGATTTCATTGACAACAACAAGGCTGCCTTTGTCCGAGATGGTAACTGTTACATTTGTGGCTCCGTCGCCGCCCGCGAACGCAACAGTGCATACGCCGAGCGCCATAATGAGCGCGAGAATGAGAGACATTGTTTTTTTCATTTTTTCTTTCTCCTTTTTATATTTTACTCCGCGGAATTGTTTTTTTCAATCTTCCGCTGAGTTTTTTTACGCTTCTGATTAATCCGCTGCTGTTTTTTCTTTTCGAGCCTTTCGGGATCCGCCTCTTTTATGCCTCTCGCGGGGAAGCGGTTTTCTCCCGAGTTTCTGAGTTCTTCGTATTTTCCGCAAAGCATGCGGATACAGTCTTCTTTTGAATAGTTCATTTCACACCTCTTCTTATCAGGACAAATAAAAAAGCGCTCATTCAGAAAAACTGAACAAGCGCAACTGTTTAAATGCCTTTACGAAAAGTGCAACACGCAAAAACATAAAACGGCTGCACTTTTCATTCCCAAAAAATGCTGCGGCCTTAACCGCACCAGAAACAAACGCACTGCGGGTATTCCGACTTGACGGCTTAAAGCCGCATACGGTAATGGAAGTTGCGACGGATTCTCACCGAACTTGCCCCTTATCCCCTTAGCGGGGAGCAATACGCTTTTGAATTGTCAACTTGTATATAACATATTTCACGGTAATTGTCAAGGCGCAACAGGTTGAAATTATACGCTTTAACAGTTATAATATGATAGCAGTTAAATAATTGACATAAACAGGTCAAGGAAAACGCGTTTTCAGACTATATATGAGAGGACTTTTTCGCGATTGCGGATAACCGTTACCGGAAATCCCGTCCCGGAAAATCCCGCGCCGGAAAAACCCGCACGGGAAAAACCCGTATGGGAAAATCCCGCGCCGGAAAATCGCGGACAACTAAATACTTAAAAACAAATTACTGAACAACAAAATACTTAACAACAAATATATACTGGACGGAGAAAATTCTTATGAGTGATCTTTACAGAGACGGATATGTTGCGAGATGCCCGTTCTGCGGCGGCACGGAATTTATTGAGACATTTCAGTCGGCATACGGAGCAGTTTCATCGACAAGCAACAAGCTGGGCGGATGCACGCTTTATCACTCGGTCTGCCGCAAATGCGGAAGCGTTGTGAGAAGCTATGTGAAAGAGCCCGAAAAACTGCTGAAAAAGAAAGACAGAAGAATTACGGACTGATATTGTCTTTTCGCAAGTTTAAAATGTTTTAAGAACGGAGCTAATAATGGTATATATCAACAATTTTACTGTTTCCCGAGAAATACACGAAATAGAATATATGTATAATAATTGCAAAAGCACTAATATCAATTCGATGTTAGAGAGTTTTCAAGACGGAAATACAGTATGGTCTGTGCCAAAGAAAACGGTTCCGGGTGATGTTGTGATTTTTCTTTGTGCGAAGTCTGCCTACAAAAATATCAGTGCAGCGTCATCTCACCTTTCCGACTGTTACAGCAAAGATTTTTTTGATTTTATCAATGAACAAAAAAAGTTATATAAGCAATACAGCGGTTATCTTCTCGGATATGGTGTTGTAAATTCAATACCGTATTATGATGATGAAGACAACAGATGGTATTCCGTTATTGACCGGTTGCAAAAAATTGAAACTCCCGTTCACTTTGACGATTTCAAAATGTTTATTGCAATAAACAAATTCGCCTCTGTTACCATTCTTAAAGACGAACAGTGGGAAAGATTGAAATGGCTGATAAATCAAAACAATCCCGACTTGTTTCCTAATGCTTCCGCACCCGATATCAAAGCACTTGAACAAGAGTTCAGGGAAGCAGTCCGAAAAGAAGAAAGCAAGCCGTTGGAACAATTAAAAAAGGAAGCAAAAAAGAAAAGTTCTCAGCCCTCCGCCTATAATGTTTCGACAAAAGTATATTTTCGAGACCCTACCATAGCCGCTTATATAAAAAAGAGGGCTGACGGCTATTGTCAGTTATGCGGTCAGAAAGCGCCTTTCAACGACAAAAACGGCGAGCCGTATCTTGAAAGTCACCATATTGACTGGCTATCAAAAGGTGGTATGGATTCAGTTGACAACTGCGTCGCTCTGTGCCCCGACTGCCACAGAAAAATGCACATTCTCAATGATACAAACGATATAAAGCATTTAAAAACAAAGATTTTACAGGAGTAATTATGGCATCAAGCAGGGAATATCTTGATTATGTTCTGGAACAGCTGTCGGGAGTTGACGGCATAACATACAGAGCGATGATGGGCGAATATATAATCTACTGTCAGGGCAAGGTCATCGGCGGAATATATGACGACAGGTTCCTGATAAAGCCGACTCAATCGGCAGTGAAAATGATGCCCGACGCTCCTTACGAACTGCCTTATGAGGGCGCGAAGGAAATGCTCTCGGTTGATGTTGACCACCGCGAACTGCTCTGCGGGCTTATCCCCGCCGTCGCCGCTGAACTCCCCGCTCCGAAACCGAAAAAGAAGAAATAACGGGTAAAAGTATGAAAATCAGCAAAAAAGATATGCTCCTTTACGCCGTGACGGACAGATGCGGTTACTCTTATGACGAATTCATCTCCCGCGTTGAAACGGCTCTCGGAAGCGGTGTCACCTGCCTTCAGTTGCGTGAAAAAGGACTTGATTACTCCGTTTTTCTCGAGGAAGCGAAAACGGTGAAAGCGCTCTGCGAAAGATACGGAGTGCCGTTTATCATAAATGACAATGTCGGGCTCGCCCTCGAATGCGGCGCTGACGGCGTGCATGTCGGGCAGGATGATATGAACGCCATTGACATAAGAAAAGAAGCGGGAGACAGACTTATAGTCGGTGTTTCTGCGCATAATGTTGAGGAGGCGCTGAATGCGCAGGCGGCGGGAGCGGACTATCTCGGCTGCGGCGCGGTTTTCACGACCTCCACAAAAGCCGATGTAACGGCTCTCGGCTATGATGAACTTAAAAAAATCTGCGCGAGTGTTGACATCCCCGTTGTTGCGATAGGCGGCATAAACGCGGGCAATATATTAAATCTTACGGGCAGCGGAATAAGCGGAATTGCAGTTGCTTCCGCGATATTCGGCGCGGATGATATAAGCGCGAAGTGCAAAGCGCTCAGAGAACTCGGTGAAAAGGCGGTAAACGGAATTGAATAAAAAATATGCGATTTTCGATATGGACGGCACCCTTCTCGATTCGATGGGCTACTGGAACAATCTGCTTGAGGAATTCCTGCTCTCGAAGGGAATCAAAGAGGATGTAACCGCCCTCATTCAGCAGGTAAAAACAATGACGGTGGAGCAGTCAAGCGTTATGCTCGCGCAAAGGTTTCCCTCGCTCGGCAACCCGCGCGATTTCGCTCAGGAAGCGGACAGACTTATGGCGAAACATTATCTTGAGGATATACCCGTAAAGGACGGCGTGAGGGAATACCTTGAAAAGCTTAAGGCGCAGGGTGTGAAAATGTGCGTCGCGACCATCACGGACCGCGCTCTGCTTGAAATGTGTTTCAGGCGGCTCGGAATCGACAAATATTTCGATTTTACTCTCTCCGCGAATGAGTGCGGCAAGGGCAAGGACGACCCCGAAATCTACCTCAGGGCCTGTGAGAAATTCGGCGCGCAGCCCCAGAATGTCGCAGTGTTTGAAGACGCTCCCTACGCGCTTGAAACGGCGAAAAAGGCAGGTTTCTACACCGTTGCCGTTTATGATGACGGTGAAAAGAACAACTGGGAAAAAGCGAAAACCTTGGCGGATGAATTCATCGCCGACTGGACTGAGATTAAATAAAACAGAGGAATAAAGATTATGAAAACGGCACTTACAATAGCGGGCAGCGATTCAAGCGGCGGCGCGGGTATTCAGGCTGATATCAAAACAATGACGATGAACGGCGTTTTCGCGATGAGCGCGATTACCGCCCTTACTGCGCAGAACACGACGGGTGTGAGCGGAATCTCCGAGGTTGAGCCCGGTTTTCTCAGAGCGCAGATTGACTCGGTATTCACCGACATACGCCCCGACGCAGTCAAGACGGGTATGGTTTCATCGGCGGCACTCATTGAGGTAATCGCCGAACGGCTGACTTTCTACAAAGCGAGGAATATTGTCGTTGACCCGGTTATGGTTTCGACAAGCGGCTCAAAGCTGCTTAAAGACGACGCGATTGACACGCTGAAAAGCAGACTTCTTCCCGTTGCCTGCCTTATCACGCCGAACATTCCCGAGGCTCAGATTCTTTCGGGGATGACCGTTGAAACAAAAGAGGATATGCAGGACTGCGCGAAGGCGGTCTTTGAAAAATACGGATGTTGCGTGCTTCTCAAAGGCGGTCACAGCATAAACGACGCGAACGACCTGCTTTATGACGGCGTGAGCTTCGTTTGGTATGAAGGCAGACGCATAAACAACCCAAACACGCACGGCACGGGCTGCACGCTTTCCTCGGCGATCGCCGCGAACCTCGCGAAGGACTTTTCGCTTGACGAGGCGGTCAGAAGGGCGAAGGATTACATTTCGGGAGCACTTGAAGCGATGCTTGATTTAGGCGCGGGCAGCGGTCCGCTCAATCACGCGTTTAATCTTTCGGGCGAATTCGCGAAAGAGAAGGAATAAATAATCAATATAACACGGGGCTGTCTGACGACAACCCCGTGATTGTTATTTTCAGTTCTGAACTTTTTTGCCGTTTTTCTGCGCTTCGTCAAGTTTTCTTTCGCGGCGGTGAAGCGTTTCATCCGACTGCGGTCTGATATCGCCCGCCTTTGTGAGCGCCCACTTGGTAAGGCTGGGACCTACAAGCTGATTTATCAGCACGGCGAAAAGAACGATATTGCGTATCAAATCGCCGTCGCCCGGCAGTTCCGCGGCGGTCACGCACATTCCGAGCGCAACGCCCGCCTGAGGCAGAAGGGTTATGCCGAGATATTTCTCAATGTTTTTGTCACAACCCGACAGTCTTGCCGAATACTTTGTGCCGCAATATTTGCCGAAGGCTCTGAAAAATGTGTAGGCAAGACCGATTACAACCGCCATAATCTTTGCAAATACGGTAAGGTCAAGCTGAGCACCCGACAGTACGAAGAACAGTTCGAGTATAGGTCCCGTCCAGCCGTCCGCCACCTTCATAATCTCATCCGAAAGCGGACACATATTACAGAAGACGCTGCCCAGCATCATACACACGAGCAGGGGCGAAAAACCGATTTTCACGGGACCCGCCTTGAATTTAAGCATTGAAATTGCGACGGTTAAAAAGACAAAGCTTATTGTCATAACAAGGCGGTTTGTGTTCGAATGGAACATTGCCTCGATTTTCGTCAGCGCAAAGCCCGCAACCGCTCCGAGAGCGAGCGAAACACCGATTTCAATGAGCGGGTCAACTATTATTGAGAATATATCGGGCGAGCCTGTTTTGAGCGCCTTCGCAATTCCGAAAGAGACGGCAAAAAGCACGAGACCAACCGCGTCGTCAAGTGCGACAATGGGCAGAAGAATATCGACTACCGGACCTTTCGCCTTATACTGGCGCACAACCATAAGTGTTGCCGCAGGCGCCGTTGCCGCCGCAATCGCGCCGAGAGTGAGCACTGCGGGTATCGACAGAACATCCGGTCTGAGAAAATGGATTATTATAAGCCCCGCATCTGTAACGGCCGTTGCCATGCAGGCCTGAACAATGCCGATTACGGTTGCCTGCCTGCCCGTTTCGCGAAGTTGCGAAAGGCGGAACTCGTTGCCGATTGAAAAGGCGATGAAGCCGAGAGCGACATCGGAAATAACGGAGATGCCGTCGAGCTCCTCATAGCTCTGAAAGCCCATACCGGGTATGCCGATAAAAGCGGTGAGCCTGCCGAAAATGCAGGGACCTATAAGAACGCCCGCAATAAGATATGCCGTGACATCGGGCAGATTGAATTTTTTGAAAACTTTAAGTCGCGTGAGAAGCAATCCCACAGCCATGGCTATTGAGATTGACAGCAATGTGGTACTCATTTTTTGTTCCTCTTTTTATTATTGAAAGTATTTTCCGCAACGATTTAATAATATAACAAACGAGATGTAAAAACAATGACGTAAAACAAGAAATCCCCGCCTTCCGGCGGGGATTTTTTAGGTATTATCACTGTTTTATCTGCCGCGCAGTTCTCTGAGTTTGTTTTCGTCAATGTTGCCGTCGGCTATTTTGCTGTCAACCCAGAGCTTGAGCGAGGCGGCGTCCGCGATAAGGCGCTCCAGCTCGTTCTGAATCGAAACAAAATCCTTGAGTTCGGAGTCGTCGTCTATCTTGCCGTCGCAGGTTATTTCAATAAGTCTGTCTTTCTGGGAGTTGAGTTTGTTGTTGGCGGCGAGCAGGTCGAGAACTATCTCGGAGACGGGCTTTTCCTCAACCTCGCAGAAGCGGCTTTCCCTGCCTATCGCGCACTCTCGCGCGCAGTAGTAACTGCAAAGGTTGGGCTTTTTGTATGCCTTCTGCATGGCAACAACCTCCTCGGGAGTAGCCGGGGATTTGTCGCTTTCGATTTTCTCTATTCTGCTGTCGGATATCCACTCCAGCTTTTCGCTTGCCTGAGCGCGGGTGAGACCGCACGCCTCCCTGCAAAGCTGATACATATTTTTATTTGCCTTAGAAGACTGTCTGCCCATATAAACAAACTCCTCCGAATAGTTTATACGGGCATTATAGCACATTATTATTCTTTTTTAAAGACTCAAATCATTTTATACGACAAAATAATCGCCGTCGTCGAATTCGGGTTCTTCAAAGCCGTCAAGAATTCCTGAGAGACGGAGTTCCTCGAGTTCAAATCTGTCGTTCTCGCTCAGGCAGGCATCGCCGTAAATCGAGTCGCTGTCAGAGAAACTGTCACCGAAGAGGCTGCGGTCGGTTCCCGCGTCGAAGCCGTAACCGCTCTCGCCGCAGCCGTAAATTGAATCATAAATTGCTTTATAAGTCATTTTTCACACCTCTTTCTTTAAGATTAAAACTTTTTTTGTTTCTGTTATTTACTTGCAGTATTTTATTCAATAGAAGAACACATATGCGGGCAGGAATATTATTGCGAACAGCGAAAGAACAGCCAGGATGATAAAAGGCAGGCAACCGCATCCGCAGCCGCTGCAGCCGCAACCGTCGTTTCTCATTGATATTCCCCCTTTCGTCTTACTGCACCTATATATTATCATCCGCGGACACGGTAATAAATGATTACAGAAGTGAAAAGGATTATTCTATTTTTGCTGTTCGGGAGAAATAAACGCTTTTATTTTTCGCCGCGGGAGAATATCGGCTTGAAATAAAGTATTTTATATGAGATAATTATTATATTAAAACTGAAATTATACGGGAGATTTTCAAAATGAAAAAAACGGTGTCGGTTTTTCTTGTATTCGCTATTATTATAAGCTGTTCCGTATGGGCGTTCGCAGCAAATCTCACGCCTTCCGTCTATTCGTCGAACATAATTCCGAGCGGCACAATGCGTATGATTGCGCACAGAGGCTATTCTGCGGTTGCTCCCGCCAACACCCTGCCCGCTTATGTCGCCGCGGGTAAATCGGATTTCTGGGGCGCGGAGTGCGACATTCAGCGCACGAAGGACGGCGTCTGGATTCTTATGCACGACGACACGGTTGACGCAACGACAAACGGAACGGGTAAAATCTCCGAAATGACCTATGCCGAAATAAAAGAACTCAACATTGACGCGGGCAGCAATCTCGAAACATACCCGGACGAAAAGGTGCCGACGCTGACGGAATACCTTGATGTATGCAAAGAATACAAGTTGCATCCCGTCATTGAGATTAAGGCAAACGCGGATCCCGCAGTCATAAACGAGGTGGCGGAAATACTCAGCGCCCGTGAAGAAAAGGATATGTTTGTCGTTATATCTTTCGGACGTGAAATCTGCGTGCGGATGAAGGAACTTATGCCCGAACTTCCCGTTTATTATCTGATAGGTTTTGAGGGCGTTTCGCAGGAGGATATCGATTTTGCCGTTCAGAATCATCTTGACGGAATGGATATTCATGTTTTTCTGCCCGACGATTATGTGGAAGCGGTCAAGAAATCGGGTCTGGATATTTTTGTGTGGACCATTGACGACATCGGCAACGCGGAACGGTTTTACAAGCTGGGAATAAACGCGATAACCACAAATTCCCTCACGCAGGAAAAGCCCGACGGCAATGTTTTTCAGCAGATCTGGTGGGCTCTGCGGGATTTCATATATAATGTGAAAGTGTTTTTCGTAAATCTTTTTGACAAAACGGCGTAACAGGCGGAAAAAGGAGAATTGTTTATGATTAAAAAATGCTTCTCTGTTGTTCTGATAATTTCATTGATATTCGGGGCGGTGACTGTGGGAATGAACACTTACGCCGAAGAGGCAGACGCGATTTATGTTTCCGTTGACGGCAGCGATGAAAACGACGGAAGTATCGGGAATCCTCTCGCTACCTTAGCCGCGGCTAAAGAACTCGCGAAATCAAAAAGCGGCAATGTCACCGTTTATTTCAGGCAGGGCTCGTATTCTCTTTATGATACGGCCCGCTTCACACCGGAAGACAAAAGCGGGGTTACATACAGCGCCTATGAAAACGAAAAGGTGGTTTTCACGGCGGGCGTGCCTTACACGGGCTTTGAAAACTGCACCGTAAACGGTATAAAGGCATTCAGGAAAAACGTCGGCAAGGACGCGGATTTCAACATTCTTTTCAATGAAAAAACCACGCTGAACCGCACAAGATACCCTGAGAGCGGTTATCTCTACATTAAGGGTGTTGATGAAAAATACTGCATAAATCCCGAGCTTGAAACAGACTCGAATTATCACAAGGGCTACACCGCGTTTATTGCGGATAAAAAAGATATTCCCGAAATGAAAAACGCGGGAAGCGTTGTTGTGCGTGTGCTTCACTTCTGGAAGGATGAGATGCTCGGCGTTAAGAGTTATGACTCCGCGACAGGGCTTCTGCAGTTCACAAAGCCCTCCGCGATGACCTTCCACAAGGACGAGCGGTATTTTCTTGAAAATGTTTTTGAGGCGCTTGACAAACCAGGCGAGTGGTATTTAGACAAGAACGAAGGCGTGCTTTATTACATACCGCAGAAAGGCGAAGAAGCCGCGGACCTCACGCTGTGGGGCGGCGAGACCGAAACGCTCATAAGCATTGACGGTGTCGATGACATCCGCTTTGAGAAAATCATATTCAGGGGAAACGGATTCAATGTGCCGGAGCAGAGAGATTTTTCGCAGGCGGCATACAACGCCCCGACCTGTGTTTCATGCGTAAACTCAAAAGGGTTTGAAATACAGAACTGCGAGTTCCGCGACATTGCCGCGTGCGCCGTGTTCATCGGTGAAAACACGCAGAACGCGACAGTTGACAGCTCGGTTTTTGAGAATATAGGTGCTCAGGCGGTTTACATAAGAGGCGAAAACCTTGAGGAAAGCAACCCTCGTGTAACAAAAAATATCACTGTTACGAACAATCTAATTTCGGGTTTCGGCAGGGTTTTCTACAACGCTGTCGGCATACTGATTATTCACGCGAACACCGTAAACGCGAGCAATAACGAAATTCACGACGGCTACTACACGGCGATTTCGGTCGGCTGGGTGTGGGGATACTCGCACAACATAACATTCAACAACCGCATCTGCGACAACCTCATTTACAACATCGGTCAGGGCTGGCTGTCGGATATGGGCGGAATCTACACTCTCGGCAATCAGAAAGGCACGGTGCTGTCGGGCAATGTTATTCACAATGTCGCGGCGGACCCCGGTGAAGGCGGCTACGGCGGCTGGGGAATATACCTTGATGAAGGCTCGTCTTTTATTCTAGTTGAGAAAAATCTTTCATACGCGTGCGGGAGCGACGGCTATCATCTGCACTACGGCAGCGACAATATAATCCGCAACAACATTTTCGCGCTCAACGGCGAGTCTCAGGTAAGGGTTGTTTCAAATCTCAGCCGTGTTGAGGGCGGCAAGAATACGGCGGCATTTGAAAACAACATTCTGCTCTCGGACGGCAAGGCGATGACATTCTCACACCTGCAGGACAAAGAGGCATTTACCGAAAAAGGCAACATTTTGTGGGATTTAACCTACGGCGACGACATTTATTTATGTGCCGACGGCGGCAGTAAAAACGCGATGAGCTTTGAAACCGCGAAACGAAAGGGCTGGATTGAAAACTCAACAGCCGCGGACCCGATGTTCAGAGACGCGAAGAATTTTGACTTTGAAATAAAAGACGGCTCCCCCGCGTTGGCAAACGGTTTTGAAAGATTTGAT
This sequence comes from Oscillospiraceae bacterium, assembly GCA_902787025.1. Classification (GTDB taxonomy): domain Bacteria; phylum Bacillota; class Clostridia; order Oscillospirales; family Acutalibacteraceae; genus CAG-177. The sequence goes on from CADAER010000026.1 coordinate 12,353, forward strand.
TACTCAGACGCGGGAACTAAGGCGGGCACGGTAATCGGGGTTTCTCTTGAAGGCGGAAAGACTCTCTACAATTCACAGTCGGCGGTTGTGGAATACACCGCTTCAAGAGAACCGTTTCATATTTTTTTGATGTTCTGGTATAAGATTGTTGATTTTTTCGGGAAGTTGTTTAAATGACATAAAGAAAACGGAGTTTGCTAAACGCAAACGCCGTTGATTTTTTGTTTTTCAACCCTCGGGGGCGGGTTCGAGTTCGTCACAGGTGACGGCGTAGATTTCCTCCTGGGAGGCGCCCGCGTTGGCGCGGCGTTCTCTCTCCTCAAGCACTCTGATAACCTGCCGGTGTTTTTCATCCGTGTAATCCCAGAACAGTATGTAGGGAATACAGCACAGGATATGGCCGATAAAGTCAAAGGCTATACTGATAACCATACACTTGCTTCTTATGTCGTCGCAGAAGAGTATGTCATAGTCGGAGGTAAAGCCGATGCGGTAGAAGAGAATGGGGATTATGAGCGAAATAATCGATGTGAACGGGCTTATGAACCAGTCGGTAATCGTACCCTGATAGTTTTCAAGACGCTCGCCGCTGAGATACATCTGATAGTCTTTGAGACGAACATCCATATCTCCCTGCGAAAGAGAGATTGCCGAGTTGAGCATATCGCCCACGCACAGCGAAATGAGCATTACAAGGCCCGACATAAAGTAGTTGTCGGCAAACAGCGAGCAGGCGATTATATAGCCCGCCGACTGCCCCGCGAGGACAAGACGCTTAAAAACAATGAGCGTTCTGTATTGGAAACGTTTTCTTATCCACGGCGAGAGGAAGGCTCCGGGGTTGCCCATCATAGCAATAAGATTCTTGACTATTACCATGACTATGCCTCTTTCGCGCCAGGTGTAAATAAGAATAACATCTCTGATTCCGAGACTGCCGTTACCGAGAGCGTCAATAAGGGCGCTAAGTGCGTTTATCCATATATATTTATTCTTGAAAATACCGTGCACGCCGTCCCAGAAGGGAATGTATTTTTTCTTCTCGACGGGAGGCTGCGGAATACGCTCTTTGATATTGCCGAGACCCGCGAACATAACAACCGTGCAGAACATCATCATAATCGGTATGATGTAGCGGTATGTGTTTATGTGAGTAATGTCGCCGGTAAGTGCCGCGGCAAGTACGGGGAGCATCGACTCAACAAGAATGGAGTTGAGCAGATGGCTGAGTTTTTCGGGGTAAGCGCGCACAAGCATTCTTTCATGGGGGTTGGGCGAGATTGTGGATGAAATGCTGGTAGCACTGTTTGTGTAGCCGTAAATCGCGTAAAGCTGGAAAAGCAGGAACAACTGCCATATTCTTTCGGTAAGAGGGTTGTTGTAAAGAGGAAGCCAGCAGATAAGCATAACGAGAATCATACAGGGAATAACATTGAAATAAGCGAAGAGCTTGTATCTGCCGAGTTTCGGAAGCCATCTTTTACGGATGAAAATGCTTCTCGCTCCGCCCCAGCCGACATTTATCCAGTGTGCCGCTATAAGTTTGAAAACTGTCTTGGTATTCATACCGGGCAGAGAGGTTATGTAATTGTTCACCGACGCGGGCAGAGGGATTATCACCGAAAAATCAAGCACAATGAACAGCACGCCCAGCGCCGCGAAAAACAGATAAAGCGTATATAGCAGCCGCTCCGTCCGTTTAGGCAGGAAGCCCAGATTGTCGCACACTATCATATTGATAAGCGCCCAGAATTTACCTTGAATCAGGAAAAGGACCGAAACTACCGAGAATGTGAGAACGGGGACTTCATAATAGAAGATTACAAGGAAGCACCACTGTGAAAACGAGATGTAGCCGAGAACTCTGGCGAGCGAATAGTCGCCGCCGACGGCGAGGAAGTCCCACAAATACTCTTTATAAGGCACATATTTGCCGGGCGCGGGAGTGTTCCAGTGAGTGGTGAACTCACCGAAAAATGATTTTAATTTTGCGCCTGCGTTTGAACTCATCCGTTTTCACCTCCTTCGTTTTCACCGTTTTCTTCGGATAAAGCGTTATCTTCTTCCTTTTCTTCCGTCTCCGGCTGTCCGGCGGCGGATTCTTCTTCCGTTTCTTCTCCGGCGGGCTGTTCCTCCTGCGCGTTTTCGGCGGGAGCGTCAAACTCGCCGTTGACATATGCCTGATGGATTCTTTCGTTTTCCTCCTTGCGCTTCGCAAGTTTTTCCTTGCCGCGTTTTGTCATAAGGAAATCGTCCTTGAAAACATTGCGTACAATCTGAACGCCTATAAAGGCGAAGCAGGGAATGAAGCAGCCTATGAGCGCTATGAGCGCTTTTTTATTCATTCCGCCGACGGTGTCGGTCTGCTCTTTTGTCTGGGTATTATCAGATGCCTCTTTTGCCGCCTGCGTTTCGTCCTCGGCGTATTTTTCGCTGTTAAAATTATCGCAATCCTCTCTCAGACTGCCCCAGAGCGGTTCGTTCTTGGGCTTGAATGAGTTGTCGTTCCTCGGCTGCCATTTACCGCCGAGCTCAATGCCCGAAGCGTCTTTCGCGCCCATATAGAAGAGCAGATCCTCGCTGCATTTATAGAAGCAGTGGTGACCTATATGTTTTACGGAGGCGGGAATAAACATTGCGTATTTCATATTCTCGCAATAGCTGAACGCGTCGTCGCCTATTGTTTCGAGCCCGTCGGGCAGGTTTATGAGCGATGTTGCGTAGCATTTGAAAAATGTCATATCGCCTATGCTTTTAACCGTTGACGGCAGTTTGATTGACACAAGACGGTCGCATTTGTAAAACGCTTTGTCCGCGAGTTTCGTAACGCCTTCGGGAACCTCGTATTTTTCATCGCAGGTCCAGAAGCGCTCGACGGTTATTGAAGAGCCCGTGTTCTCCGTTACAAGGTAATATGTGCCGATATAGGGCGCGTAAACCTTGTTGTCCATAAGCTCGCTGAATTCCGAAAATTCGTTGAGATAATCGAAATCGCCTGAGTAATTATTCTTTATATAAGTGCGGAAAGACGTAAAGAGAGTGCTTTTCGCTTCATCGCCCTTCGCGTAAACGCCGTCAACCGAAAAGCTTTCAACATTTTCTCTGCCTATGTTCGTAACCTCGCCGCCCGCCTTTACATCGTCAATGACAATCTGCGTGCAGCGGCATATCGGGTATGAGATAAGCTCGGTCATATCCTTTGTATAAAGAACGCCGTCAACCGAGCAGTAATTCGGGTTGTTTTCATCAACATAAAACGCTCTGAGCGAACGGCAGTAAACGAACGCCTGGTCTTCAATATATTCGACGGTTGGACCGATATAGATATATTTTACGTATTCGTCGCTGTTTACCGTGAATTTCGAAACGGCTATGACATCGCCATCGGTTTCAACCCATTCGCCGTTCTGCTTTTCAAGGGGATGCTCAACACGCACCTCCGTTATGGAAGCGTTGCCGTTGAAGCCGTCAAAGACATAACCGCTTTTGCCTGTGCCGTTGTAGTTATCGGTAAATTTGAACTCATAGGTTTTTCTCGAAAGGGTGTTGAAGGAAAAACTTACCGATGCGCCTAAAACAATTATCAGAAAGATTGTGAAAGCGATACGGCCGGCCTTGCCCATAGTGCCGCCGACATCCGGCTTGGGAAGCGAGGACTGCTTGAACATAAGAATTCTCCTTTAAAAGAATATAACATTGTTATTATATACTATTTAAGACTTGTTTTCAATAAAATTTTGTATAAAACGGCAAATAAGTGCAAAGAAACATCCACCCGCTGAGCAGGTGGATGTCTGAATTTATTATTTCAGTTTAGAATTATTCCGCTTCGGATGAGCCTCTGCGTTCGGCGAGGGCGGCTGAGATATCCGCTTTCTTTTTGCCGTAAAGGTCATATTTGAACATCGGGATAGCAGAGAGCAGGGCGAGGATGCCGGGCATTGCCGTATAGGCGAAGAAAATCATATTCTTTGTCGACTGCGTGAACGCTTCGCCGTTCGCGAGAGCCTGGGAATAGCCCGACTTGCTGACGAAAATAAGTCCGAGCGCCGTGCCGAGAGCAAGGCAGACTTTGATTGTAAGTGAAAGAAGAGCGTAAACGGGGCCTTCTTTTCTCTTGCCTGTTTCATACTCATAGTAGTCAACGCAGTCCGCCGTCATAATCATAGGCATAAGCGTAACGGCGCTGAACTGAAGGCCGATGAGGAAGAGGAAGACATACATAACAATCTGATTCTGCGTGATAAACGCGTAGATAACAAAGGCGAGAACCGAAACAACAAAGCCGTAAAACGAAAGAGCAAGGTAGGTTGTTTTTTCACCGAGCTTTTTGATAAGCATAGGAGTAATCGCCATTGAAATCATTGAACCGATGGCGGTTGTGATGCCGAGGATGATTACGAGGTTCTGGCTGCCGATAAGGGCGTTTGCCGCCTGAACCTGAATACCCATCGCCATCTGTCTGCCGAAGCCGAGGAAATATGAAACAATAACGAGCACAAGGGGTTTGTTGCCCTTGATGGCGTTTATCATATCTTTAAATGAATTCTTTTCGCCCGCTGTGTAGGGAACTCTCTCTTTGTTCCACATAACAATAAGGAGCATCAGCACACAGCCCGCTGCGGCTGTCGCGAGAGCCGACCAGAAGTATTCTGAGTTAATCATCGGTGTATCCGCTTCACCGGGCTTTACAAGAACCTTCGAGCCGCCTTTGATGATAAGGCAGATTACGGGAACTATTACAGCGCAGGCGGCGAAGCCTATCTGTTTCGCGGTGTTCGCTATTGAAACAACATTGGTTCTCTCCGTGGGATTGGGAGTGAGAACGGCGGCGATGCCCTGTGTGGGAACATCGGCAAGGGTCATACCCAGACACCAGATAAGGAAGGTTATGAAGATATAGACATAAAGCATATTGCCCGCATTTTCAAAATGCAGTTTTTCGATGTCAAGGAAGATTATCGCCGTGAATATAAGCAGGATGGGAATTGAAACGAGGATGAATGGCTTGAACTTGCCCATTTTGCTGTTTGTGCCCTCGATTTTGTTGCCGATAATCGGATCGAATATCGCGGAGACGATTTTCGCAACAAGGATGATTACGCCTACAATCGCGAGGCTTGCGCCCATAATCGAGCCGTAAAACTCCGCCTGGTAGGAGTTGAGAAGACCGACTATCGCCTGAAAGCCGAAAAGCCCCAGCGAATAAGCCAGAATCTCTTTGATGTTCATATGCTTCTGGGTGATGGTGTTTGCATTGTCGCTCATAGAGATTTCCCTTTCTTTGATGATTTAGATTATAAAATTACAGCAAGCCGAAAACATTGCCGAATATTCCCCTGATGATATTTATAAACATAACCAGCAGGTTATAGATGCCCATATCTTTAAGAAGCGTGCGCAGTCCCTCGGGCAGACCCGAAAGCGGAGTGACGAAATCGGTCGAAACGAACGGCGTTGACGCGTCATAGGCGGGCGCTTCGCCGTTCATAAGCGTGAAACCGAAGACTCTTTCGCCCAGAGGAGTCATTCCCTCTGTTCTGTATGTTACCGTTACGGTTATTTTTGTTTTGCTCTTTTCGGGGACTTTACCCGTAAAGGGAATTGAGACGCTTTCGCCGGGTTTTATGTTGCCCGCGTTTTTGAGCCTGAATTTAAGATGAGCGCCGTCAACGGTTATGTTGATAACTCCGAGCGTGTATTCCTTCGCCGAAACATTTGTGATTACAAGAGCCGTGTCGTCGGATGAAAGATAGCCGGGCGCGCTCTTGTCAAATTCCGCGGTAAGCGCGTGAGAGCAGTTTGCGGAATAGCGGAACTGCGGAAAATCGGAGTTTGAGTAAACAGTCTGAATTGTGTCGGTAAACAGCGCTTTTTCAATGAGTTTTTTCGCGTTCGGGTCTTCAAATTCGCTGCCGTGGTAAAGGCGGTTGAAGAAGAATGTGTCATCGGGCAGGAACGCCGTTGAAGCGTCAACCGTCATATCGGGCGAAACCTTGTAATTGCCGCCGCAATCGTTTACCTGTGTGTAGCCGTCGGAGAATCTTTCATCAAGAGGCGCGCAGGTTGAACCTGTTGAGCAATGGGTTGAAATGATGCCGTCGGAGTTCTGCCTCCAGCCTGAGCAGCAGCCCGAATCCGTACCGGCGACAATGGTGATGTTCACTCCGTATTCTTCCTGGCAGGCGGTGAGGTTTTCGGCGTAGTTTGCCATAACCTCGTTATGCATATAATCGCTCTTTTCGATGAGAAGCGCGTTCTCAACGGGGTCGAGCCATTTTTCCTTCATCTCTTCATAAACTTCGGGCGGGCAAAAATCCCAGATGCTGCCCCAGTAGCCGACCACTTTGAAAATCGGCGGCAGAATGCCCTGAATAATCCAGTCAACAAACTCGAGGTTTTCCGCCTCGAAAAGCCAGTGTATGTCTTCTTCAAGGAGCTCGGCGAACTCAACGAAATAGAGGAGTTCAAGCTCGTCAAGGTTCGCTTCCTGAGTGAGCAGGTCATAGGCGAGACTCGCGCCGCAGAGCGCGGGAACATTGAGAACGGCGTTGTGAACCTTCTGCTTTTCGCCGTAAAGGCTCAGATAAGTCGCCGTAACCTGACCGCCGTGGCTTTCGCACACAATGTTGACCTTGTCACTTCCCGTATAATCGAGAACATCGTCAATAAAGGAGTCGAGTCTTGCCGCGCAGTCAACGGCGCCCATACGGAAATCGCACATAAAGCTGAACACTTCCGAGTCGGGCTTGTTGTAGGAGGCTATCATATCGTTGAGAACATAGCTGAAATAGCAATAGCTGCTGTCTTCGCCGTATTTTTCACGGATGTTCGCCCAGCAGGATTCCTCCGCCGTTTCGAGAAGGGGTTTTATATTGTATTTGCTTGTGCCGTCGGGATTGCAGACTATATCGGTTGTCAGATCGATAATCTCGTTGCCGATGATTGTCGAGAGACGGTCGGCGTTGCGGAAAGTGAGTTCGCCCACTCCCCTCGCAATGGGAACGATATATTCAAGAATATCGCCGCCCACTCCGCCGAGATTGAGCATCCATACCTGCTCTTCGGTGCCGTTGTCGCTGACTTTCATAAGCGTTGAAGCGCTGTAGCCGGGAACGACAACAAGCGGATAGCTGGCGGCATTGTCCGTCGCGCCGCGGACCGCGATAATGCAGGGCGTGACAACAAAAATGACTGCAAGAATGACCGAAAGAATTTTTTTCATATTATCCCCCTCTTTATTTCATTACGGTTTCGACAACTCTTTTTGCCGAACCGCCGTCACAACTTCCGAGATGGTATTCCTTGAAAGCCCGGTATTTTACGGAATCAACCTGCGGAGACTTCAAAGCCTCCAGCAATTCGTCGAATGTTCTTACGACAGGACCGGGCACATTTTCAAAATAGTCGGTAAACAGTTCTCTTCCCGCGGTGTATTGTTCATAATCGTACGGGTAGAAAATGCACGGCTTGTCGAGCAGAACATAATCCATAAAGACCGACGAGTAGTCTGTAATAAGCACGTCTGTAAGATGCAGAAGATTAATTATATCGGGGTAATCCGTTACATCGACCGCTCCGCCGATTACCGCGGCAGAATGCACCTGCGGATGAAGCCTTATGAGAAGGGCGTATTCGTCCGCATAGCGCATGTTGAAAACACCGGTATCAAAATGCTCGGGAATCGCCCTGTCTTCATCGGGAAAATCGCGGAATGTGGGAGCGTAAAGCACGAGCTTTTTCCCCCTGCACTCAGGGTGCTGTTCATCAAACCGCGCCCTTGCGCTTTCATAGTCAAACTCCCTGAAATAAGCGTCTGTTCTCGGCGAGCCGAGCGGAAGAACATCTTTTTCATCCTTGTTGAAAGCCTGCGCCCAAAAAGGAATAACAGCGGGCGACGAAACAACGACATAGGTGTAGTTGCTGTAAACCTTTTTTTCGAGCCTTACCACATCTTCGGGCAGATTGAGGGCAAGGCAGATTTTTTTAAGCGCGCCCTCGCCGTGCCAGAGCTGGGTTATGACCGTACCCCTGCGAAAATGCAGAAACGCCATCGGCATAAAATTGTCGTTGAGAAAAATATATTTTGCTCGGGCAAGTTTAACCGGATTGATTATGAAGAATCTTACCGTTGCGGCAAAGGATTTCTCCGAGCGGATATCGGCTCCCGAAACGACGAGAAACCTGTAACCGCCCTTTTCTTCAAGAACTGATTTCACCTCGCCCAGAGAGTCATTGAGCGACGCATTGTGCGGCGAAACAAGGGCAACGAGCCTGTCGTTTCCCGGCAGCAGCCTGCCGATGTGAAACATCAGAGCGTAAAAATAATAGAACAGTTTTTTCATTATTATTATCCTACGGGTGTGTCATCGGCATATTTCGCGTTTATCGCTTCGATTATTTCCGCCTTGAGCGAGCCGTGAATCTTGTATTTTTTAATGAATATGCAAAGTGAAATGAGCATCATTACGGGAGGCACCGCAAACATAAGCAGCGAGATTCCTCTCTGAGCGACGGCTGACGCCGCTGCGGCGGACGAGGCCGTGAAGTCGTCATAGCCTGTGGCAATGAAGGTAGCGTACATTATAATGCTCTGGAAGGTGTAAGCCATCTTCTGCAAAAAGCCCTTCATTGAGAAGGTGAGCGCCTCGTTGCGTTTGCCCGTTGTGAACTCGCCGTAGTCAACAACATCGGAGAGCATTATTGTCTGGTTTACGAACATACTGCCCGTACCGATTGAAGCGATAAAGTAGAATATGCCGAGCGGAACAACGCCCGTATTGAGCGCGAGGCCGCAGAAAGCCATTCCGCAGTAGCCCGCGAGCGCGGCGGAAAGGCAGAAAATATAAATGCTGCGGTTTGACATAAACTTTGAAAATACGGGAACAACCAGTATTGCGAGAACGCTGCCGACCGTATTGAAAAGGTTGAAGGTCGACTGCAGAGCGATATCACCCTTGACAACGGTGAAGTAGTAACTGCTGACGCCCGAAATCATATAGAAACCGGCGTTTGAAATCATCGCGAAAAGCATAAAGGTCAGAAGCTGATCGTTGCCGGTGATATTCTTGATTGCTTTCTTGAAAGAGAAGCTTTCTGTGGGTTTTACTATTCTGCGCTCTTTTGTAAACGAAACGGAAACGAGGGCGAACAGGACGAGGCAGACTGCCGAAATAATCGAAACAGTGCTGAAGCCCTGAGCCGTGGGATTGCCGTCCGTGCTGAGTTTTTTGAGGGCAATGGGAGTGAAGAGAGCGATTATTCCCTGACCCAGACCCGAGAAGGTTCTCGCTATTGTCGAAATGAGATTTCTCTCTTTTTCATCGCTGGTAAATGACGGAACCATTGACCAGTAGGGAATATCGGCAAGGGTGTTGCTCATACCCCAAAGGACATAGAACACGGCGACATAGACATAAAGGGCGGTCGCGCCCGTGGCGAAACGGGAGGCGTTGAAAAGGAACGAAAGCACAATCGCGTTTGACGCCGCGCCTATAAGTATCCACGGTCTGCGCTTGCCGAATTTTGTGTTTGTGCGGTCAACTATCGCGCCCATCATCGGGTCGTTGACACCGTCCCAGAGTCTCGCGAGCGGGGCGAGAATAAGAAGAAATGCAGATTTTATTCCGAGAACATTGGTAAGATAAATTGAAAGATAGGAATAAAAAAGTCCGTAACTCAAATCAAGCCCGGTAGCGCCGAAGCCGTAGCTGATTTTTTCTTTCCAGGGAATTTTCTGCATATAACCATCCTTCCGAATCGCGTTTGTTTGATTTAATATATTTCGGTATAATAATTTATTATACAATTATTTATTTATATAAACAAGAGTTTTATCCGCATTATTTAAGCAGTTTTTCTCTTTCTTTGTAATCGGGCATATATTTTTCTATAAAAGCGTAAAATTGTTTGCCGTGGTTTTTGTGTTTTATGTGCGCGAGTTCATGAACGACGACATATTCGACAGCCTCGCGCGGATAATCGACAAGCCTGTATGAAAAGGAAATTCTGTTCTTTCCGCTGCAGCTGCCGAACCTTGTTTTCGCGCTTGTTATTGTAACCGCTTCGGGTTTCACACCCATAAGAGCGGAGTATTTTTCAATCATCGGAGTTATGAGTTTTTTAAGTTCTTTTTTTGCCTCTTTTATCTGTTCGGGCGTGCGCTCGATTTCGTTTTCACGCCTTTGCTGCTGTCTTGAAACAGCGTTTTCGAGCCACTTTCTGTGGGATGAAACAAACTTTTCTATTTCCGCCTCTTTCATTTTAAGAGGGGCGCGGACCTTTATTGTTCCGTCGCGGCTGACTTCAAGCGCGACGGTTTTTCTTTTTGAACGAATGATTTCGTATTGCATAGGTTACCTGCTAATCTATATTCTCAATGTATCTGCATTTCGGAAAACCCGAACAGCCGTAAAATCTTTTCCCTGCGTTTTCACCTTTTTTAGCTGTTCTTAAAACAAGTTTCTGCCCGCATTTCGGGCAGATTCTTCATTATCCTGTTTCATTTCATCAGGCTTTTCCGAAAATCTTTTTTCAATACTGTCAATATGAGCGGCTTTTGTCGCTTTGTCAACATTTGTTAATTCTTTTAGTTTTTCATATAACCGGGTAATCTGTTCAGCATCCAACGCATCATTTGTTTTGTCCCAGATATCACGAACAGTCGCGTAAGTTCTGTCACGCTTGATAACTTTTATTTCGGGAGTTTCAACATCTATTTTCTTCAGTTCACATCTTTCCGAAAAAACAATTACGGAAAACAGCGGAACATCTTCTCCGATATAATTGCCAAGCCATTTCAAATGAGTTTTGTTTTGCTTTATGGGATTATAAAAACGATTTTTCTCTTTATTCGGCAGCATTGCAGTCCAGAATTGTGATTTTTCATCACCGAAAATCCATCCGGAGTAATTCTTGCTTTCAAACACAAAAATTCCTTTTTGAGTGATATAAATCAAATCAATTTCAGAAGTTTCTCCGTTTTCTTTCGGAACATAAACATTTCTCAGCGTCATTCCTTTTCTTCCGAATAAACTGACCAGTTTAAGTTCTCTTTCTGTAAGTTTTTCGCCTCGTTTGCCTTTCCACTCATCATCCAATATGGAATCGACCAGTTTATCCAACAAACTCTTTGCCATCGTTTACTCCTTTAAATGCCAAACTGCTATTAACACCTCATCCGGTTTCGCCTTGCTCAACCACCTTCCCCTCGAAAGGGAAGGCTTAAAGAAGCCCGCTCTTTAAATTCTCACTAAATAACGCAGGGCTGTCTTGCGGCAGCCCTGCGAAAATAACTGTTGTTTTATTACTGAACGTAACTGCCGACCGTAAGAAGGAATCCGCCGAACTGCGCGCCGAACTCGGGGCCGCCGTCCATAACGATTCTGCCGTTCTTGGTGGCATCGAGCATATCGTCGGTTCCCAGAAGGGTGCCGAGAGCGCTCTTGAAGGAGTCGAAGCGCAGAGTGAAGAAAGGCATTGCTCTCTTGTATTCGCCTCTGCCGGCTCTTGATTTGCCCGCCTTGATTCTGATGAACGCGGAAACCTCGGGATGACCTTCAACTGCCATTGCATAAACGCGGTCGGGGCTGGGAGTAGTCCATGCCTTGACCTCTTCGTGGCCGTTTTTGTTGAGAGTGCTTATACCGCTTGTGAGCAGGTAGAAAAAGCACTTGACCATAAGTTTCTGTGTTTCTTCATCTTCGGGGGCTTCTTTTGCGGTGAGAAGAGAACTCATTTTAAGAAGCACCATCATAAATGAAAGGAAGGTGCCGGGGTTCTTTACCACACCGTGCATTTTGGGAAGAGTCTTGGGACCGATTGTGCCTTTGAAGAAGGCGTTCATCTGCTCAATACTCTTGAATTCAAGCTCTATGTCGGTATGTTCTTTGTCACTTACCTTATCTGCGTGAACTACCCACTCGCCCGAATTGATGATGAAATGAGTCGCGTATTTGCCTTCGGGAGCAGAAGGGTCGTCTGCGCTTATCTGAATTACGGCGTGCGTGTTCTCAAACTTTTTGGCAAGGCTCGGAACATCGCCCGCTATTGTTTTCATAAGCGGAAGAGCGCCACAGAGAAAAAGCTTGTTGGTAAATATGTCATCTCTTGAAGCCATATGAATCTGTCCTTTCTGTTATTGCTCTTCTGTATTAATATTCGTCGTCCCAGTTGTCGTCTTCTTCGAAGTCTTTCTTCATAACCTCACGGACTGCAGCGATGATGCCGTTTGCGTCGATACCGGCGTCAGCCATAATGTCTTCCTGGAGACCTATCATAGCGAAGCCCTGGTGACCGAGCATCTTGAAAGCGCAGGCTTTGCCGCTGTCAACAACAACTTCGGAAACAGCCGAGCCGAGACCGCCTGTTACGAGGTGATCTTCAACCGTGATGATTCTTCTTGTTTCCATAACGGCTTTGAGGATAGCTTCTCTGTCAATGGGTTTGATTGTGTGCATATTGAGAACACGGACGCTCAGACCGTCGGCGTTTGAAAGGAATTCAGCCGCTTTCTTTGCCTGCGCAACGCAGGAGCCGCAGGCGATGACTGTGATGTCTGTGCCTTCGTTTACTGTAACCGCTTTGCCTACTTCAAAGCCGTAATCCATTGTGGTGTTGAGAACAAGGTCGAAGCCGCGGTTGATTCTGATATAGAACGGGCCTTCTGTTGCGTATGCCGCGTTGACCGCGTTTGCTGTTTCAACGCCGTCGGCGGGAACGATAACCGTAAGGTTGGGCATTGCTCTTGTGATTGCGAGGTCGGTGATTGCGTGGTGGGTTGAACCCGCCTGACCGAAGGATGTGCCTGAGTGAGTGGCAACGATTTTGACATTGGCCTTCTGGTAGCAGATGTCGGTGTGGAGCTGGTCGCAGGCTCTCATTGAACAGAACGCGGAGAAGCCCGAAACGAAGGGAACCATACCCGCTTTTGCCATACCTGCGGCAACGCCCATCATATCCTGCTCGGCGATACCGACGTTGATAACTCTTTCAGGGCAGACTTTAAGAACGTCGCCCAGTTTTGTTGATTTTGCAAGGTCAGCCGTGATGGCGACAACCTTGGGGTCGTTAAGCATAATGTCGGCAATTGCTTTGCCGTAAATCTCCGCGGTTGCAACCTCGGTCTGATCTATTGCGTTATAAACAAATCCGCCTGCCATTATTATTCGCCCTCCTTTTCTGCGCGTTCAACGCGTTTTGCGTAGTAAGCGTCAAGCGCTTTCTTATATTCTTCGAATGTCGGGTCGTCAATCGCCATATAATGGCAGTGATAGTCGCCCGCTACGGGGAGACCCGCGCCCTTCTGCGTATCCATAAGGATGCAGGTGGGGTTGCATTTTTCTTTCAATCTCTCGATAGCGATATCGGTCGCGTCGCAGAGTTCCTTTATGTTGTTGCCGTCAACGCAGATTGTGTTGAAGCCGAAAGCGGTGAGTTTGTCCGCCAGGGGTTCGAGCTTCATAACATCTTCAGTGTTGCCGTCTATCATGCAGTGGTTTCTGTCAATATAAACTATGCAGTTGGAAAGCTGATAATGATTCATTGTCATAAAGCCTTCCCAGTTTGAGCCTTCACCGAGCTCGCCGTCGCCGGTGACCATATAGGTAAGGAAATCCTTGCCCTGAAGTCTTGCCGCGAGAGCGGTGCCTGCCGCGATGGATGCGCCGTGACCGAGGGAGCCTGTTGACGCGTCAACGCCTACAACCTTGTTGGAGTCGAGGTGCATACCCATTTTTGAACCGGAAAGGTTGAATGTCTTGAGCATTTCGGGATCATTGAAGCCCTTGTCGCAGAGGACGGGAGCGTATGCTATTGCCGCGTGACCTTTTGAAAGAATGAACCTGTCTCTGTCTTCCCACTTGGGATCGTCAACTTTGATGTTGAGATATTTGTAATACATAATTGTGAGAAGGTCCAGGACGGACATACCGCCGCCGAGGTGGCCGCTGCCTGCCCATACCGTGGTCTGAAGAGTGAGGTGACGGAGTTCGTGCGCCTTCTTTTCAAGAGCAAGCCATTCCTGTTTTGATAATGCCATAGGGGGTTGCCTCCTTAAAAGTTATTAATATAATTCAGGCAGCCGGTGAAGACTGCCTGTTAAATTCAGCGAAGTTCGGGATGATTCTTACGAAGAACATTGAACGCTTCTTCGGCGATATCGACTGTCTGCTTGATGTCGTCGTCGGTGAGTGACGCGTTCATGAAATGGTTGTGGTGGTTGGTGAAGAAAATGCCTCTCTTTACGCATTCCGCAATCCATTCCTGGTGAAGAATAAGCGAATCATCATCGTGAAGCATAAGGTAGAACAGCGCGGGCTCACCTGAAACCGTCAGGTGGAAGCCGTTGTTCGAAGCGGCGGCTTTGAGGCCGTCTGCAAGCTGTATGCCCTGCTCACGGAACTGCTTGGGTGTATTGAGTTTTTTCATTTTGTTGATACAGGCGATACCTGCGGCGAAGGGAACGGCGCTCATCCAGTAGGATCCTGTGTATGACAGCGAACTTGCCGCGTCTTTGAGCCAGTCTTTGCCGCAGAAAGCGGAAACGTTCCAGCCGTTTGCAAGCGCTTTACAGAAGCAGATGATATCAGCTTCGAAGCCGTAGAAATGGTCGGAACCCGCAAGGTCAAGACGGAAGCCTGCGCGGACGTCGTCTATGATGAGAACAATGCCCTCTTTTGTGCAGAGGTCGCGGACTTTCTGCCAGTAGCCTTCCGCGGGAAGGATATTGTCAAAGAAGTTGCCGTGAAGGTAGGGCATCGCGATGAACGCGGCGATTTCGCCTTTGTTCTCTTCAACTACCTTCTGGAAGCCTTCGAAGTCGTTCCAGTCAACATAGAGGTTGTTGCAAACATCTTCGGGAGTGATGCCGGGATAGTCTATCTTCTGGCACCAAGCCGAAACGCCGTGATAATAACCGCGAACGAAGATTATCTTCTTGCGGTGTGTTGCGGCTCTCGCGGTGAGAACGGCGCCTGAGGTCGCGTCGTTGCCGTTCTTTGCCATAAACGCCCAGTCTGCGCTTGCTACCGTGTCAACGAGGAGTTCAGCGAACTCAACGATTTTGGTTGAGGGGCAGGTAACGCAGTTTTCGATTTTTGCCTGTTCCATAGCGGCGGCGTCAACATCGGGGTCATTGTAACCGAGAACATTGGGGCCGTATGCGCACATATAGTCGATGAATCTGTTGCCGTCAAGGTCCCAGAAATAGGAACCCTGTGCCTTCTGGCTGAAGAACGGGAATGCCGAAGTGGGAATGTAGCAGCCTTCAGCGGGGCCCTGGTGGCCGTAAAGACCTGAGGGGATAACCTTGGTTGCTCTCTCGAACATTTCAACATTCTTTTCGTATGTGTAGGTTTTGAATTCTTTTTCTTTTTTAGTTGCCATTGATTCCGCCCCCTTTATGCAAGATAAACAGCTACTCTGTCAAGCAGTCTGTTCAGGTTGTCGAGCATGGAAATCATGCCCTTCATTGTGATTTCGCCTCTGCCGATGCAGGCAACGGCGTTGACCTTGCCGTCAAAGAGGTCTCTGGCAAGTTTTATGTCACGGAATTCCATCTTTGCTCTGAAATTGTCGCACGGGCATTTAAGCGCAACAAGGCGGTGGTCCTTGCAGCGGAGTGTCGCGCCGGGGCCGTCTTTGATGCTGAAAGCGATGTTGCCGTCAACAATGGCGCTCGCGGTGAACTTGCCGATTTCATCGTTGTTGGCAATCTGAGCGATCGCAACGGCGATAACGTCAAGCATAAGCTCAGTGCTGATGTTGAAGAAATCCTCATCTTCAAGGTCCGCGGGATCGGGTCTCATATATTTGTTGAGGAGATCCGTGAGAGCGGTGAAGTCCTTGAGAAGGAAATTGATGTGAGTGAAGCCTTTTGAGGGGATGGGAGTTACCGTGCCGTCAATAAGACCGTTGAATTTTTCACAGGAGCTGAACGGAAGTTTAACATCAACTTTCTTGCAGCCCTGATCCATTCTGCATTTGCCGTTTTTGAAGGTGAGAGTCGCGCTGGGACCGCCCTTGACATCAAAGCCTATTCTGATGGGCTTTTTGTTTGTGAGAAGCGAAGGAGCCTCCGGTGCAAGCTCGCAAAGGTTCTCGAGTGCGCCCAGTATTGCATACATATTGATGTATGCGAGGGTTTTCTGATCAATCAACTGAAATTCCTCCTTAGTCTGATTTGAATATTGCCTCAATTTTGCTTTGCAAGAATATTCAATTAATATTAACAAAATAATTATTAAATGTCAATAAAGAACAACGCGTTTCGGCAAAAATATTGTTAAAAATTCACATAAAAGAAAAATCGGCGGACCGTATTATACAGTCCGCCGTAATTTTGTTGTTTTTCGGGTTATCTCATTGAGGCAATGGCGACCGTCACAACGCTCAGGACGAGCAGAGCGACAAGCACAATCGCAACAATTCTGATAATCAGGGAACGCTTTTTATTCAACTCATTTACCCTCCGTGTTTTTGTTCGCCGTTATTTTACGCCGTTTTTTCCGTTATGTCAACAAACACATTTTATTTGTTGTAATAAATTGCCTTTTATGGTAAAATTACTTGATAAACAACAAAAAGGAGTTTGTTATGAAAAACATCAATCTGCCCGAAGTAATCAGAGACGGAATATTTGACCGCGAAAGCGCGGCGCAGCTTCTGTGGAAATACGAATACGGCACGCCTCTGCCGATGCCCGATGAAATAAAGTTTGAAGACGGCGAATATGAAAACAGATTCTGTGCGGGAAAAGCCGACCTGAAAACGGTTAAGGCAACGGTTACCGTCAACGGAAAAAGCGCTTCTTTTCCGATGAAGGTCTGTTATCCGTCACAGCCGGGCAGATACCCGACGGTTGTTTTTCTCAACTTCCGTCCCGGTGTTCCCGACAAATATCTTCCCGCGGAGGAAATAACCGACAGAGGTATAGCTTTCATTTCAATTTACTACTGCGATGTCGCGGGTGATGACGACGATTTTGAGAGCGGAATCGCGTGGCTCTTCAACATCGACAGAACTCAGCCTTCGGCGCCCGGTAAAATAATGCTCTGGGCTCTTGCCGCGAGATGCGCCGCCGACTATCTTGAAACCTGCGATTTTGCCGATATGAAAAATCTTGCCGTGGCGGGACATTCGAGACTGGGGAAAACCGCACTTGTAACGGGCGCGCTCGACAGCAGATTCAGATTTGTTTACTCAAACAACGCTGGATGCTCCGGCGACGCTCTTTTCAGGGGAAAAGAAAGCAGAAGCGAGCATATCGCGGACATCACGAAAAACTTTCCCTACTGGTTCTGCCCCGCTTTCAAAGCTTTCGCGAACCGCGATGACGAGGTTCCGTTCGACCAGCATTTTCTTCTCGCACTCAACGCGGACAGAAACATTTATGTAACCTCGTCAATGGAGGATATATGGGCAAATCCCGAAGCGCAGCTCGCGTGCTGTGTCGCGGCATCACCCGTATGCAGGCTTTACGGCAGAACGGGAATTGACGAGAGTGAAATAAAGGAAATGCCCTTCTTCACTCATTCGGGCAGCATAGGCTATCACGCGCGCCCGGGAGTTCACTATCTGAGCAGATACGACTGGAATTTATTTATCGATTATCTTAACAAACACAAAAATGCTTAAAAAGAACGATATTGTAAAACTGAATATCGAAAACTGCACCCTTCAGGGCAGCGGTGTGGGCAGGCACGACGGTCTTGCCGTTTTTGTGCCGATGACCGCGCGGGGCGATGAAATCGAGGCTCATATTCTCAAGGTCAAACCCAACTGCGCTTTCGCAAAAGTTCATTCCGTAACAAAGCCCTCGCCCGACAGAGTTGAGCCCGACTGCTCCGCTTATTCAAAATGCGGCGGCTGTGTGTTCCGCCATATAACCTATGAGGCGGAGACGAAGATAAAGCAGCAGTTTGTTGTTGATTCGTTTAAAAGAATCGGCGGTATTGACATTGCTCCCGAACACATAATCGCCGCGCAGGGAAGGACCGGCTACCGCAACAAGGCTCAGTTTCCCGTTGAAAAAGATGGAAACGGTCTGAAAATCGGGTTTTTCTCTCCGCACAGCCACAGGGTTGTCGAGTGCAGAAACTGCCCGCTTCAACCATCGGAATTTGAAAAAATACTCAACGCTTTTGAGAAATATGTTATTGAAAACAACATAAGCGTTTATGACGAAACGGCGCACAGCGGTTTGCTCCGCCATATTTGCATACGCAGGGCGGCAGCCACGGGCGAGACAATGGTCTGCGCTGTGATAAACGGCAAATCCCTTCCTCGCGAAGACGAACTTGTCAAAACTCTGACAGACTGCGATGAATCAATCAGAAGCATAGTTATTAATGTAAATAAAGAAAAAACCAATGTCATTTTCGGCAAAATCTGCCGCAATATTTACGGCGACGGATACATCGAGGACATCCTCTGCGGGTGCAAATTCAGAATCTCGATGCTCTCATTTTATCAGGTCAATCCCGTTCAGGCGGAAAGGCTTTATATGAAAGCCGCAGGATACGCGGGGCTGACGGGGAACGAAACGGTGCTTGACCTCTACTGCGGAACCGGCACGATAGGGCTGACGATGGCAAAAAAGGCGAAGAAAGTTATCGGAGTCGAGATTGTTCCCGATGCCATAGAAGACGCGAAAATCAACGCGGATTTAAACGGCGTTTCAAACGCGGAGTTTATTTGCGCCGACGCCTCAAAGGCGGCTGAAAAGCTTGAAAAAGAAGGTGTCAGACCCGATGTTGTCGTTCTCGATCCGCCGAGGAAAGGCTGTTCAAAGGATGTTCTGCAGACCGTCGCGAAAATGAATCCCAACAGGATAGTTTATATCTCGTGCGATCCCGCGACACAGGCGAGAGACTGCGTTGTTCTCAGTGAACTCGGTTACAGAGCCGAAACCGCCTGCCCCGTGGACATGTTTCCGGGCTGCGGGCATGTCGAGACAGTCGCTCGACTGTCTCGAAGCGATATGAATTCCTGACGGAATTCACGATATGTTATTATGAAACGCAAGATGCCGCAAGCGGCGCGAGATGTCCTGCGGGACAAGTAAGGAAATTCATATCATATCGCACACGAACGAAGTGAGGGTATATCGCATTTGCAAAGCAAATATATCGCATCGCTGAGCAGCGATATATCGCAGAAAGGAAATGAAAATGAACAAAATGACTATAAAAGAGCTTGCAGTTGAATTGACTGTGGAACTTACTGAACTTTGTGATTCAATAAAAGCAAGATCTATTTACACAAACCAATTGCTTCGCTCATGCTCATCAATTGGAGCAAATGCACATGAAGCAAAATATGCCCAGAGCCGCGCAGATTTTATTAGTAAATTGGAAATATCCCTCAAAGAATGTTATGAATCAGAGTATTGGCTTGAAATTCTTTTTAAAGTTAATTCGATTCCGGAAGAACAGTATAAATACCTTTCAAACAAATTTGGAATATTACGAAGAAAGCTTATCGCTTCAATTACTACCGCAAAGAAAAATTCCTGAAACTTTATAAAGTATGTTTTGAGACCAATTAGCGATAAATACAAAAATTAATTTATATCAACAAACCTTCAAATTATGAATAAGGAGTATAACTATGACAAACGAAGAAATCAGAGTGTGGGGAATTCATACAAGAAATGACAATTTGTTTCTAAAAGAAAACATTATTGCAATCGGATGGAAAGAAATGGGAAATCTCATTTTATTAGGCAAAAGCAGAGAAGATTTTAAAGAAAAATACATCCAAACATACCCAAATGAGAAAAAAGGTAGTTTTTCAACTTGTGCGGGTATGTTATATCGCTTTTGTTATGAAATGCAAATAGGCGATTATGTTATTTTCCCTTCAAAAATAAATCGCGAGATAAATATAGGCATTATCGAGGGTGAATATTTTTACGATTCTTCTCAGTCTAATTATGTGCAGACAAGAAAAGTTAAATGGTTGAAGCACCTTCCCAGAACCTTTTTTTCTCAAGGTGCTCTTTATGAAATAGGTTCCGCCTTAACCTTGTTCTCTGTTAAAAACTATGCGGATGAATTTATTTTTGCATTAAGTAACAGTTCAAAACATAATATTTCGCTTGATTCAGATGATGAAAGTGTCGGTGCAACAGCTGGGGAAATAATTGAAAGCACAAAAGACTTTATCTTGAAAGAACTAAGCCGTCAACTTAAAGGCTATGATTTAGAAAACTTTGTCGCAGACCTTCTTCGGACTATGGGATATAGAACTATTGTTTCTCCTCATGGTGGAGATAGCGGCATTGATATTACAGCATATAAAGACGAACTTCCGCCACGTATTCTGGTTCAAGTAAAAAGCCAAGACGGAGATATAAGAGAGGCAACTATACAATCTTTGAAAGGTGCTATGCGAGAAGGCGATTACGGATTGTTTGTAACGCTTTCAAACTACACTAAAAATGCTCAAAAGTATTTGGACAGCACACCGATTATTCGCGGTATAAACGGAACAGAACTCGTTGAATTAATATTGAAATATTATGATGATTTAAGTGATAAATATAAAAAAATGATTCCTTTGAAAATGGTTTATATTCCCGTTTTAAATGAAGAATAAAAACAACACTTTATTGAAAGGTAACCATTATGTCAACCGATTTTGAGAAGCAGGTAATATCCGACCCGTCCGGGTTTGTTGTTCTGGCGGATTTTGTGCCGGGAATTATTCAGGAGATAAGATACCACTCAACATACAATTTCATAGGCGAAAGGATTGACGGCTACGAGGAGCCCTGCGCCCTGCTGACAATTGAGGCCGCGCGCGCGCTCAAATCAGCCGCGAACGAACTTAACGTGCGGGGCTACCGTCTTAAAATATTCGACGCATACCGTCCCGCGACGGCGGTAAAGCACTTTGTGCTGTGGGGAATTGAAGACACGGATATCCGTATGAAGCCGTATTTTTATCCCGACCTCGCGAAGCAGGAGCTTTTCAGCAAAGGCTATATCGCGAAACGCTCTAGTCACAGCCGCGGCAGCGCGGTTGACCTCACTCTTCTCGATATGGCAACGGGCAGAGAACTCGATATGGGAAGTCCGTTTGATTTCTTCGGTCCCGTCTCTCATCCCGACTGCACCGACATCACGGACGAGCAATATGAAAACCGTCTGATTCTGCGAAAGGTTATGCTCCGCAACGGCTTTGCTCCGCTTGACTGCGAGTGGTGGCATTTTATGCTTGCGGACGAGCCTTATCCCGACACATATTTCGATTTCCCCGTTTCCACGCAGTATCTTAAAAAATAAATCATCAACACTTTCTGTTTCAGACCGGAGTTTATTATGGCAGCTTTAAGTAATTTCAGAAAAAGAATAATATCTTTCGCAATATGCGCTCTTATTCTGTTCAATATCTTTATTCCCGCGTCGGCAATGAGCATCAACAGCGGCATTTCCGCGCTGCGCGGTCAGTGGTCGCGCTCGGAAGGTCCCGAGGCGGGCGGAATGAGTCTTGAATACAGTTATTTCGTTCCTTCGGCGGAAGGTCCCTGTCCGCTTATTGTTCTTTTAGGAGGCGCGGGCGAGGGCACACCGTCAGGTCAGGAGCTCAAGGCGAACAATTTCGCCAACTGGTCAAGCGACGAGTATCAGTCGAGAGTCCCGAACGCGGGCGGAATGTATATACTGATTTTAAAAGCGCCCGAGCCCGTCTATTTTGACACCTGCCCTCTTGCGCCGATGTTTGCCGCAATCAAGGATTTTGCCGCGAAACACAACGTTGACAAAAAGAGAGTTTATGTCGGCGGCTGGTGCATAGGCGCGAGCGGAGCGTCAAGGCTTGCGACAAACCATCCCGATTTTTTCGCGGGGGTTATGCTGTTTTCACAGCGCACGATAATTACTGAATACGAAGCGAAGATAATGAAAAATATGAGAATATGGATTGTCGGCTGCAACGGCGACACATATTCGCCTTATTATACCTACGGCTACCCGTCATGGCAGAGCGTAATCAAAAACACGGCGGATAAAAGCAATGTGCGCTGCACGACCTGCGCCACCGCGCCGAGGGCGGATCTGCTTTTCAACCACGAAACCTGGAGACTTGCCGAGTTTGATTTTTCATCCTATGTGCTCGGCGATTACACGGACCTTAAAACGGTTGACGGCTACGGCAACACGGTAAGCAGCCCGACAATGATAAGTTTTATGACTTCATACAGAGCGGGCGAAGCGCCGCCCGAAACGGAAACGGAAACCGAAACAGAAACCGAGACCGAAACGGAAACGGCAAGCGAAACCACCGTCAGCGAAACACAGGTTGCCGGAACAACGGCGGAAATTTTGACGGAGGAAAGCGAAACCGCTCCCGAAGAGCGGAATTCACGTCTGCAGAAGCCGCTTCTGCTTCTTATCGCGGTCGCCGCTACCGCGCTGATAGCGGGCGGAGTTGTGGCTGTTGAAAAGAGAAAGAAGAGAGGATAAAAGATGTTCTATTTTCTTATACCGACTTTGATGTCATACAACTTTTTCCTGATTGCCGCCGCGGTCATTCCCGCATTATTTCTTATGCTGAGGGCTTACCGCTCCGACAAGCTCGAAAAAGAATCCGGCGCTGTGCTGTGGAGTCTTACAAAAGCGGGTGTTTTCTCATCGCTCATCGCCCTTGTTGAAGAGCGCGTGCTCTGCTTTGTGCTTGACCGCACCGTTTCAAAAGAGAGTTTTCTTTACAATATAATTCTCTATTTCGGCATTGTCGCTTTCGCGGAGGAAAGTTCGAAATATCTTATGCTCAGGCGCCGTTCGTGGCGTTCGCGCGAATTCAACTGCCAGTATGACGGAGTTATCTACGCCGTTTTTGTTTCGCTCGGCTTCGCGCTGTGGGAAAACATAAGCTATGTTATGACTTACGGCGTCGGCACCGCCATTGTGCGCGCGGTTACGGCAATTCCCGGTCACGCCTGCTTCGGTGTGTTTATGGGCGTGTTCTACGGCTTCGCGAAAAGGTTTGAGCGCTCAGGCGATTCGTCTTTATCCCGCTTTTGCAGATGGCTGGCGGTAATCATTCCCGCCCTGCTTCACGGCGCTTACGATTATATCGCGACTTCCCAGACGGGCAATCTCTATTTTCTCTGCTTTGTCGCCGCGCTGTTTATTGTTTCGTATATCCTTGTCGGGAAGATGTCAAAAAGAGACAGTTATATTTAAATCCGGAGAAAAAGTATGAACACACTTGAACTTGCAAAAGAAAGAAGAAGCGTGCGGACCTTTGACGGAAAGCCTCTGACCGTTCAGGACAGAGAGGCAGTCGCCGCTTTTATTGAATCGATACCCAATCCGTTCGGTCTGCCTGTTGAATTCATCTTGCTTGACGCGAAAGAAAACGGGCTTTACAGCCCCGTTATCAAAGGCGAAACGCTGTATGTAGCCGCGAAAACAGAGAAAGCGCCTCACAGCGAGGAGGCGTTCGGCTATTCATTTGAACAGCTTGTGCTGTTCGCGCAGTCGCTCGGAATAGGCACCACCTGGATAGGCGGCACTTTCAAGCGCGAGATTTTTGAGCAGGCGGCAAAGATTAAAGGTAATGAAAAAATGTATTGCGCAAGCCCTCTCGGCTACCCCGCCGCTAAAATGTCGATAATTGAAGCGACAATGCGCAAGGGAGTCAGGGCCGACAAACGAAAAGCCGCTTCCGAATTATTCTTTGAGAGGGATTTCTCAACTCCTTTCAAAACAGATGACAAAATTCTTTCGGACGCGCTTGAGGCGGTGAGAATCGCCCCCTCCGCGGTAAATATGCAACCGTGGAGAATTGTCAATGACGGCAGTGCTTTTCATTTTTATCTCAGTCACAAAAAGGGATACAACCCTGACGGTGAGTGGGATATTCAGAAGGTGGATATGGGAATCGCGCTGTGCCATTTTATGAACATCGCGGGCGGAAATCTGACAGTTGAAAACCCCGGCATAAACACGGAAAACGGTGTTGAATACATCGCTACCGTTACTATATGAAAATGGATTGCATTTCGTTTTATTCATCACCGCTCGGCAGAATAACTCTCGCCTCCGACGGCGAAAGTCTCACGGGGCTTTGGTTTGAGGGGCAGAAGCATTACGGTTCAACGCTGCGCGGTGTTTATGAAGAAAAAAATCTGCCCGTTTTCAGACAGACCGCCGATTGGCTGGATATTTATTTCGGCGGCGCAGAACCGGATTTCACTCCGCCTCTTAAATTGAGCGGCACGGAGTTTCAACTGCGCGTGTGGGAAACTCTCAAAACAATTCCTTACGGGCGGACTGTCACTTACGGCGAACTCGCGAAAACACTTGCAAAACAAAAGGGAGTCCTCCGTGTTTCCGCTCAGGCCGCAGGCGGAGCGGTCGGAAGAAATCCCGTTTCGATTATTGTTCCCTGCCACAGAGTAATCGGCGCAGACGGAAGTCTTAAGGGTTACGCGGGCGGAATTGAGAAAAAAGAGTTTTTGCTTAATCTTGAAAAGAATAATAAAGCGGTCTGAATTATGTGTGAAATCAAAATCTGTGACCAAAACAGAATAAAAACCGTTCTTGCCGAAAGCGGAACGAGGCTTTCCGATATTCTTGCCGGAAACGGATTTTTTATTGATATGCCCTGCGGCGGAAGCGGAACCTGCGGAAAATGTGCCGTTACCGTAAACGGCAGGGAAGAGCCTGCCTGCCGTTATGTCATAAATAAGGATATAACGGTTGTTCTTCCGGAAAACCGCGATATTGTTTCCGATGACGGCAACAGCGAAACAACCCCGAACGGGAAAATGTGCTTTGCTCTCGATATCGGCACAACGACGCTCGCTCTGGCTCTTGTTTCGCTCAACAGCGGAAAAGCGGTCAGGGTTATGACCTGTGTCAATTCGCAGAGGATGTCCGGCGCGGATGTTATGTCAAGAATCGAATACTGCCGTAAAAACGGTGTTGAAAAACTGCACAAGGCGGTAATCCGTGACATAAACGGACTTATTGAACGGCTTGATATAAAAGAAAAAAATCCGCTTTTTGTCGCGGGAAATACCACCATGCTTCACATCTTTTTCGGTGTTGACTGCACTTCGCTAGGAACGGCTCCCTACACTCCCGCTTTTATTGAATCACAAAGGGCTGACGGCAGTTCGCTCGGGCTTAAAAAAGTTTCGGAAATTATTTCTCTGCCCTGCATTTCGGCGTTTGCGGGTGCTGACATTACCGCGGGACTTAATTATGTTTCTCTGCCTCGAGAGGGAAAATATAACCTGCTTGTCGATCTCGGCACAAACGCGGAGATCTCTCTTTACAACGACGGCTTCTGCCTTTGCACATCAGCGGCGGCGGGACCCTGCTTTGAGGGCGCGAATATTTCGTGCGGGATGAGCGCGGTTGACGGCGCGGTATATGCTTACAGAGACGGTAAAGCTCAGGTAATCGGCAAAGGCTTTGCGAAAGGCGTGTGCGGCACTGGGCTTATTGACATTATCGCGTTTTTGCTTGATAAAGGAATTGTTGACAAATCGGGCTTTATGCAACGCGAAGAGTATGAAATCGCAGACGGTGTCTGCGTCACTCAGGCGGATATAAGGCAGTATCAGCTCGCGAAATCCGCTGTTTATTCGGCAATCGGAATTCTCGCTGACCGCTCCGGTGTTACTTATGACAACATTGAAACGGTTTATGTTTCGGGCGGATTCTCGGAGGGCTTCAATGTTGAAAGCGCGGTTAAAACAGGGCTTATTCCGGGAGAACTTGCCGCAAAATGCGTGCCCGCGGGAAACAGCAGTCTGCGGGGAACGGTAAAACACGCCTGCGGATGCGGTCTGCCTTCATTTATTGACAAGGTGGAATATATCGATTTGTCAACCGACACGGGCTTTTCAAAGGCGTTTATTGAGAATATGGAATTCTGATTTTATTTGCTTATAATTTAAAAAGGCAGAGGAAAAATCCTCTGCCTTTTGTGTTTGTTTTATTATGCTTCTTCGTTGACATCGAGGGTGTCGAGGTAGTTGCTGACCATACTGCTTCTGCGTTCGGAAAGCTCGTAATACATCTGTATTCTCTTCTTCTTCGAGATGGGCCAGAGCATTTTGGGAACGATGCCGAGTGCGCTTGTAACAAGCGGAACAACGGTGCAGAGATAGAACAGCCACTTTTTGGTTCTCGCATCCTGCGTGCCGACCTTGAGGCCCTGAACATAACCGACTCTCTTCATAACGAGGTTGTTGATTGTGCCCATAAAGATGCCCTGCATCTTCTGGACAAGGCCTTTCGCTACGCCTGTGGTGGCCTCCATACGGTAGCCGTGCTTCCACTCGCAGTAGTCCATAGCCTCGTTCCACAGATCGGCGTTTATAACCTTGTTGACACCGAAGAGGAGTTTGCTTAAAAATTCGGTAATGCCGTAGCCCGTAAGCATGGGTTTGAGTTTTAAGTAGTTCTTGTTCGTTATACCGAGCAGGAAGAAACCGAAGGTTACAAAATCGCCATACATATCGGATCCTACCCACAGGAACTTTGATGAGAAACGCTTGCGTAAAGGAGCGACAAAGGCATAGGAGATGCTGCCGACGGGGCCCGAAATGCCGCTGACCAGTGCTTTCAGTGTGTTTATCATTGAGTTCTGACCGAAGACATCTATCCAGTAATTGTCCTGGCTGGTGCCTACGCCGAAGCCCGCGAGGAAATCGGACAGACACATAAGCAGAACGGGATAGTTCGTGAAGATTGCCTTGAAGCCTTCTTTAATGCTCGGCCTCTCGATAGACTGCGGAACTCTCTCTTTTGAAACAAGGAAGAACCACAGCGTGAACGCCGATGAAATCAGCGCGCAACCGACGCCCATTCCCATAAATATGGTTCTGAGCTGGATTTTCCACTTGCCCGTGGTTACCATATCATACATAAAACCGAAGATGTAGCGCGGCATATCCTCGCCCATATATCCGGTAAGAAGCTCGGCGAGGGTAATCAGGCGGACACGCTCGTTCGGGTTCGGCGTAATCGTGCTCATATATCCGCTTCGCGCAACGCCCGTGAAGGTGCCTGCGGTTTCGGTGAATACGCTGAAAATATAATAGAAAATCAGTTTGGGGATAAATGTTCCCGCCGTGTTCGGGAAGAAATAGGGAATAAACCAGTAAAGAAGACCGATCAAGGTCATCGGAATCTGGAAACCGACGAGGTAAGGACGGAATTTGCCTATTCTTGTTCTGGTGTTGTCAACGATAGCCGAAATGAAGGTGTCGTTTATGATATCCCACGCGCCTGTGAAGATACCGACGATGGCGGCTATGTTGAAGTCGATTTTGACAACATCCCAGATGAATCTCTGACTGTAGCCGTTTATGTTGAAGGTGTTGGACCAGTCGTTGAACAGATAGGCTATTGTCTCTTTTGTGCCGATGTAGTTAAAACTGCGGTATATGTTGTCATCCTGTTTGACTTCCTCGGCAGTGTTTACCGCCGCCTGAGTGTTGAGATCATCAGCCATCTGTCGACACCTCCTTTTCCGTAATATATACAGTCAGGTCGTCCGTGTAGGTATGACCGTCGTATTCAAGAGTCATGGTCACGGTTATTTCTTTTTCGCCTTCGGCGTTAACCGTCATAACACCGTCTTCGTCAATGCTGACGGCACTCTTGTCGGACGGTTCAAAGGTCAGTTTGTAATCATCCTTGGTAGCTTCCGAATTGACCGTGACGGAAGCGGGAAGCGCCTTCATATCGCCTTTTTTGACCGCCATCGCGGGCTGAGTGAACGCTGCGCCGTAATGGCTGAAACCGATGTGTTCGTTTGTTTTGTAAGGCATTGTAAACTCCGCGCTTTCGCCCGAAGCGAGAGCCTTGTAATCATCCGTGAAAGCGGCATCCGCTTTTACCGTATAAACAGTTGATGTGTCAACGGTAAGGATGCGGTCGGCAACGCGATCGATTTTGACGCTGATTGTCTGACTTTCAGCCGTGATTTCAACATTTTCGAGTTTCGCTGCGGGAGCGAGAGTTTCTTCAATCTTTTTGAATACATCGCTTTCGGTAAGAGAGGATGTATCGAGCGAAGCCGGATCAACGGTAAGGGTTATGAAATAGTAAGCGTCATCGCTGACATTGCCTTCTTCGTCGGTATGACCCTGTTCCGCCGTGTATTCGGAGATTTTTTCAGGTGAAACCTCAAGAGCCGGAAAATCTTCCGCTTCGGTCATAAGGACGTTTGAGGCGGAGGGATAAAACTCCGCTATTTTCCCCGACGCACCGCCTCGGATAAAGTTGAGGAGCGACAAATCGGCTTCTTTCAGATCCGCTTTGATGTCTTCGTCAAGGTTTACGCTTGTGTTGAAGCTGCCTTCGACATCATCAGCCGAAACCTCGGCGGCGTAAAGTCTGTTGACATAAGAGCAGATTGCCGCTTTGTCTCCGGGAAGTTCGGTAACGCTCTCTGCCGCGGGCTGTTCGGGCATAACGAATTTGGGCTTGTTGAGCTGATTTTTCGCATAGATTGTAACCGTGAAGAAGCAGGCGCCTATAAGAACCGTTACAATGAGAGCAATAAGAATTATGTTTCTTTTATTATTACTTGGCTGACTCATAACTCTTTGCCCTCCTCTTCCACTTTAAGCGCTTCCCTGAGAGCTTTGAGTCTCTCTTCCTTCTCTTCTTCGCTTTCATAAACGGGGAGAGGAAGGGTGTCGATATCGACCTCGCCCGCGCGGACTTTTTTAAGCATCTCTTTGCGCTTCAGGTCGTTTTCTCTGTAAACAGGCTCTATGCCTTTGTTGAGAATAGCTTTGTTTATAAAGTAAACAATCAAATAAGCGGCAAGGCACACAAGAGCGCCGAAGCCCATTTTGAACTGTGATGTCGCCGAATCCTTTGAAAGGAAATTGAGAACGACGACCGCCGCCTGCACAAAAATCGAAATAATCGCGCCTGCAAGCGCCCAGTTTTTCATAACCCTGGCGCTTTTTGTAAGATTCATAAATCCGAGAGCATAAGCGCAGAAAATAATAAGGTCAATAAGGAAGCACACGATAATCAGGATAAACGCCACAAAAATCAGCGTTGTGTGCTGACCGAAAAGCGTGCTGCCGAGGAAAGCGGGCATTTTCATAATCGTTCCGCCCGTAAAGCCCGTGATTATTCCGATAAGACCGGCTGAAAACGAGCCGTCGAAAAACGGAACGGAATATTTGACGGACGCGAACGGCACAAGCAGCGCGCAGACACCGAGCAGAACAATAATCATACGCATTATCTGCAGTTTGCCGCCGATAAACTGCGCCTTGATTCTCGCAACCACCATACGGGCAACGGCACTTTCAAGCTCAGTGCGTTTGGCATCCCGCATAAGACCGTCGTTCTGCGTGTAATACATAATATTTACGCCGCAGTGCTTACAGTTGGGTTTGAGATCGTAAAACGCTATCTCGCCCCCGCATTTGGGACATTTCAATTTATCAACTCCATTCTTGAATAGGGTGGGGTTTCATATTTTTTCGGAAAGAACCGTTTCGCCTTTGCTTGTGGTGAACTGAACGGTTATTCCGTCTTTTTCAAATGTTATGCCCGCTCCGCCGAGATAATCGTCGCGGCGCTCCGTTCCGACGACCGTCGGGCAGGGCGCGGGGAATCTGGCGTGTTTTGCGCCGTCGCGCATTATTTCGTAGGTATGCATATGGGCGGAAAAAATCGCTTCGGGCTTTATTTCGAAAAGCAGTTTCGCCCATTCGGAATAGGTTTCCTCTTCAATGGTGAAAAGTTTATTCATATCGCGGATAAACGGAATGTGCGAAACCACGATGCGGTGCTCAACACCCGGCGCATTATACTCGTTTTCAGCATCGGCGATTACTTTGCGGATAAATTCTGTCTGCTCCTGCCTGAACGCGTGAAAACGCACGCTCGAGCCGTATTCGGGATGGTTATCCTCTTTATCTTCGCCGCAGTCAAGCACAAGCCCCCAGATTGAGCCGAGACGGAAGGCGTAATAAGTTTTTCCGTTTTTCAGCGGGATATAGTCGAACATCAGTTCCGCCGCCGCTCCCCTGTTTTCGTGATTGCCTTTTGCGAAAACAACGGGAATCCTGCCGCCTGTAAGCTTTGCCGCTATATTGTGGGCTGTTTCAAAATTGCAGACCTTATCGCATTTGTTCGGTATGTCGCCGTTTACTATGAGAAAATCAAATTTTCCGAAGGTTTCAGCCGATTTGACGGCGCTTTCAATATCGCCGTGGGAGTCGCCTGTCATAAAAGCCCTGACCGTTTCGCCGATTATTACGGGACGGAAAATGAATTTTTTCTCCGTTGTTTTTATGATTTTTGTTCCGTATGCCGCGCGGGTGAGAATGTTCTGTATTACAAGCGTGTATTCGCCGCAACCTTCAAGGAGTGTTCTCGGCACGGAGATTTTACGCATCCCCTTTGCGGAGCGCATAACGCCGCAGACGCAGTCGTCAAACTCTCTGCCGCCTATTCGGATTTTCGCGTAAGCCTGACGGCGGACATAAAAAATAATCTGATATTCGTCTCCGACCGCATACACAACGGGAGTTGTTGAAAACATCGCTCTCACTTCCGGTAATTACAGTTGATTTTCCGTGCAAATTGCATAGTTTTTTTCAATTATTATAAACCACTTTATATAATATTATATTTTATGAGGTTTGTAAAGTAACAATATTATTGTTAATTATCTGTTTTATTAAGATAAATATACAAACCGTTTGCTTGACTTTTAATAATACGGGTTGTATTATATAGCAGATTTAAAATAATACACGCAGAAAAAGGAGTAAAAAATGTTAAGGATACTGAACAACAAGAAAAAGCTTGTGCCCGTTTCACTTCTTACGGGCTATCTCGGCGCTGGCAAAACCACGCTTTTAAACCATGTTCTCTCAAACCAGGAGGGCTACAAGGTAGCGGTAATCGTCAACGACATAGGCGAAGTGAATATTGATGAAACGCTTATTCAGAGAGGCGGTTCCGTTCAGGGCAACGACAGCCTTGTTCCCCTTTCAAACGGCTGTATATGCTGCACTCTCGCCACCGACCTTATGAACCAGATAATCGACCTTGCGAGGAGCAAGAAATTCGACTATATCCTCATTGAGGCGTCGGGCATCTGCGAGCCCGCTCCGATTGCCAATTCAATCTGTATGCTTGACGGCACGGATCCGAGCGTAAAAATACCCGGCGTTGCCTACCTTGATAACATCACAACGGTTGTTGACGCGAAACGCATGGCTGACGAATTCGGTTCCGGCAAGGCTCTTCTCAACGACAATCTTGACGAAGACGACATTGAAAACCTGCTTATTCAGCAGATTGAATACTGCACGACCATTATTCTCAACAAGCTCGACCTTGTAACCGAGGAAGAGAAAAAGTCTGTGCTTGAAGTCATCAAGGCTCTTCAGCCCGAGGCGAAAATCATTGAGACCGAAAACGGTGTTGTCGATGTTGCCGATATTCTTTCAACAGGTCGTTTCGACTATGAAAAGATTTTCGAGAGCGCGGGCTGGATAAAAGCGTTTCAGGCGGAAGCCGAAGAAGACGACGATGACGATGATGATGAAGATGAGCACGAACATCATCACCACGATGATGATGACGAGGATGAGCACGAGCACCATCATCACGACCACGACGATGATGACGATGACGACGAGGATGAACACGAACATCATCACGACGGCCACCACCATCACCATCATCATCACGATGAGGGCGAGGCGGAGGAATACGGCATCGGCACCTTCGTTTATCAGACCGTAAAGCCGTTTTCAAAGGATAAGTTTGAGGATTTTGTTTTCGGTCACTGGCCGGCAAATGTTATCCGCGCGAAAGGTCTTTTCTGGATTGAGGACGACCCGCAGACCGCTTACATCTTCGAGCAGAGCGGCAGACAGAAAACTGCGAGAGGCGATGGCAGCTGGATAGCCGCCTTCCCCGAAAAGGAAAAGAAAGAGATTCTGGCGCAGAATCCCGACATCGCCGCTTCGTGGGATCCCGTTTACGGCGACCGCTGCGTAAAGCTTGTTTTCATCGGCAGAAATATGGATAAAAAAGCCATTACTGATGCCCTTGACAACTGCATAGCAGATGATGTGATTTAAGTGAATAAACGGTGCGGACGGCCTTGGGCGGTCATTCGTAAACCAGTATTGGTTTTCACGGAAAGCCAAAGCCGCATAACATCGTCAGATTTGCTTACCATACACAAAGTATGATTTCACAAGAAGGTCGCTCTTTGAGGCATTACTGTTTTATGAAGGACCGCCCTTTGCCGTCCGCTTTTATTTTCGGGGATGGATATTGTAAAAAACCGCTTCATTGTGGTATA
This sequence comes from Oscillospiraceae bacterium, assembly GCA_902787025.1. Lineage (GTDB taxonomy): Bacteria > Bacillota > Clostridia > Oscillospirales > Acutalibacteraceae > CAG-177. The sequence goes on from CADAER010000026.1 coordinate 44,681, forward strand.
ATAAATATATACTCGGAAAGGCAGGTGATTTTGTGACCGAGATTGCGAAAAACATAAAAAAGCAACGTTTGCTTTCGGGTATGAATATTGAGGAATTCGCGTCCCTTGCTGGTGTTGACGCTGTAACGGCTTCGGGCTGGGAGAGCGGCCGTGTTCTGCCCGACATAGAGGCACTGAAAAACATCGCCTCCGTTCTGGGCACCGACGCGGAAAGTCTAATCTACGGTAAAAAGACAAAGCCTGCCGAAAACGCGGGCGCGGACAGAAACATTCTTATGACCGTGCTGACGGTTATGGGTTCGCTGCTCACGGTCGCGGGTCTTGTCATTCTGTTTGTGACGCTTTACAAAAAGCTTGACAAAATCAAGGATTTATTGTCGTTCATTCCCCTGCTTATCGGTTTTGCCTGCGCGTTTTTCGCGAAAACTAAAAAGAACGGCAGTGCTGTCTGGAACGAGGGCAGCGCGGCTGTATGGACAGCGGGTGCGATAATCACTTTGGCTCTCACATTCGGCTCGCGCAATTCGGGACTTGAATCCGACGCTATGCTCCTGCTTACAATGCTCTGCGTTCTGCCTGTTCTGCTTATTATGAAGGCCATCGTTCCGTTCCTGACCGAGATTTACGCAGTTACGCATTTCGCGTTTTATCTGCAGTCATCGATGAAAACAGGTCAGGCGCTCGCAACCGGAATTGTTCACATAATCGTTCTTTCGCTGTTCTTTGTTTATCTTAAAAAATGTTTCCCGCAGGCGGATGTCAAAACGAAATTTCTCAAAGTCATAACCGTTGCCGTGGCGGCGGTTTCGGCGTTTATTCACATCTGCATTTTCGCTTATAATATCGACTCTTATCTGAGTATTGAATACTTTGTTGTTATTCTGCTCGGCACCGTTTTCGCGGCGGCGGTAAACTTCGTCGGCTCTTTCAGACGCGACTTTTTCAATTTTGCCGAGGCAGGACTTGCGGTCTGCGTTCTTATTCTTTCGTTCTTCATCGCAAACGACAATTCCGTTGAGGGCAGAACCGCCATTTTCGTGTGTCTGTTTGTCTTTTCGGCTCTCGTGGTCGCGGGATGCGCTGTATATGCGTATTCGGCGGGCAGTTTCGGCGCTCTCAACTGCGTTGAAGCGCTGTTCATTCCCGTGTTCGCGTTCATTGTTGTAATCTGCTGCGCGCTTGAAAGCACCGGCAGCACATTCACCGCGCTCACCATTGTTCTTTCGCTTGTTCTAGGCGCGCTGATAATTGTTTCGGGCGTGCGGACGGGTTCGCTTGTCAGAACAAACACGGGTATGCTGACGGTCTGCACGGTAGCGCTTTTCCTGATTGCTTTCAGCGACGCCCCGCCTGTATTCAAAGGGCTTTCGGTTATGGCGGCGGGTATTGTCATTCTTGTTATCAACAGCCGTCTTGTGCGTTCCTCCCGTAAAAACGCGGTAAAGGAGGGCGATGAAAATGCGTAAAAAACTCTTTGTTGCCCTCGCATTTCAGATTGTTCTCACTCTTGTTGTTCTGCTTTCGCCCCTCGGAATAACAGAGCTTGTTGACAGATACGGCAGCGAGGCTGAATTC